>NZ_JAXHMV010000012.1 GCF_034521165.1 Thiohalophilus sp. | reverse complement strand
AGGAAACACCCGCGCAAAGTGTGTCCGCAATTTCACAGCCGCCTGGATCGACGGTGTCGGCATCGCCGGGCCCAGCCTGTTTGGCTGCCAGGCCTCCGCGCCGCGCATGGCCAGCCACTATCACCAGCTGACGCCCAAGCTGGATGTGATGCGCAAGGCCTTGCCCAACAAGAGCCAGGCCGATGCCATCTTTGCCGCTGCCATGGCCTGTTTTTTCAACGCGGCCGAGGGCGAAAAGCTGCTCAAGAAGGCCGGCTGCGAATCCTTCGGCCACATCGCCACGGTGCTCGACCGCCGCCGCCGCGCCATCCTCGCCACCCTGCTGATCGACTTTCAGGGCTGGCGAAATGACCGCCGCCATCAACGCCGCCGGCAACTTTACCCGCCGCCCGGAGCTGGGCAGCGGCTACCGCTCTGCGCGTGGCGAGCTTGTCATTGTCGCCGCCAGCTGGGTGGGCGGCGTTGTCTTCCTGGGCGGCGGCATTGCCACAGCCCGCGAACTGCTGGACCACTACCAACCCGACCCAACCCATGGAGGATCATGCCATGAGCAATGTGCATTACATCTCACCTGAACCCGATCGCCGCGCTTACGAAGCGATGAAGAACATCACCAACCTCAAGCGCTACCGCAACGAGCGCGAACGGATGGACCACATGAAAGACCGGCTCAGCCAGGCCGTCATGCGCGAGTATGCCGAGCAGCCGGTTGTGCCGGTCATCGTCTTCGCCATCAACGCCGGCCACGCCGTGCTGGAAAGCGGCGGCGACTTCAATGACGCGCTGGCTGCGGCCAGGCAATACGCGGAGACACATCGCCATGGATAACGCCATCTACATCGGCCTGGCACTGCTGGGCATCGGCTGCGTGGTGGTCATCGCGCTCACGCTCAACATGATCGCCATGGTCAGCATCGCCGAAGACGACGACGCGCCACTCGGTTACGAAGCCGGCGACCCCACCGACACCATCACCCAGGAGGAAAGCCACCGTGTCACCTGACGACGTATTGCTAAACCCAAACCAGCTGCAGCAGCTGCGCGGTGACGACATCACCATTAAAGGCATCACCTTTATTCGCGCTGTCGACATCGTTGCGCGCAGTCCCGCTGTATTCAAACCCGCCCGGCACGGCAACACACCCTTGTATGCCCTGCCCGGCGGCGGCCGCGCCACCGAGCGCGAAATCATCAACCTGTTAACACCCGGAGACTCACACCATGCCTGAACTCAACCTGCAGCCCGGCGAACTGGGCAACATCCCGCTCAAGATGATCGACCCGGACCCGGAACAGCCGCGCAAAACCTTTGACGAGGATTACCTTGAACAGCTGGCCGCCTCCATCAAAGTCGACGGCGTCATCCAGCCTGTCGTGGTGCGCCCGCATCCGGAAGACGAAGGCCGCTTCTACCTGGTCGCCGGCGAAAACCGCTGGCGCGCCAGTAAGCTGGCCAACAAGCGCACCATCCCCGGCGTGCTGCGCAAGGTCGACGGCCTCAGCAAGCTGTTAATCCAGCTCAAAGAAAACCACCAGCGCAAAGACCTCAACGCCATCGAGTGGGCCGGCGTGCTGCGCACCATGAACAAAGTGCACGGCCTCAAGCAAGCCGATATCGAAAAGAAGCTCAAGGAGGCCGGCGTTGGCCAGTTCGGCCGGGCCTACATATCCAACCTGATCCGCCTGCTGGAGCTGCCCGAATGGGCCCAGGACCTGATCCGGTACGGCCGGCTGACCGCCGCGCACGGCAAATACCTGCTGCCCGCCATGGCCAGCGACACGGTGATCGAAGAGCTGCGCGAAGAGCTGACCGACTATGAAGAAGACGCACCGTCCACCACCGAGCTGCAGCGCAAAGTCTTCATCACGTTCGCACGCGAACACATCGACCTGAACAGCTACAAAACCGACTTCGACTATCGCAAAAAATGCGTGGCCACCGGCTGCCAGAAGATGCGCAAACTCAGTAACGGTTACCAGGACACCACCTTCTGTCTCGACCAGGCCTGCCACGCCATCCTGCAGGCCGAGGCCGTCAACGAGCAGCAGCACGAATGCGACCAGCGGCAAGAACGTGGGTACGAATCCGACGCCGGCGAAGACGCCGGCCCGCGCGAGATCACCGTCAGCGACGACAACCGCGTCAACGTCGACGAACATCAGCTGGAGTTCTTTCGCGACTTCCGGCCGCTGGTCCGGGCCGACTTCGACGTGCGCACCTGCGACGGCTGCAAACACCGCCACATGGCCGTCGAGGGCGACGACACCGAAGACCCGGACATCATAGACAGCTGCTTTATGGTGAGCTGCTTTCTCGAAAAAGAAAACACCGCCAAACGTGCCGGGCGGTTGCTGAATAACTGGCTGACTCACGCCATCGGCCGGCACGTTGCAAGTAATCCGTCGCTTATCTTCGGGCTAATCGCCTGGTCTGCAGCAGGTTGCCCGGATGGCGTCACCCGCGACATCGATGACAAGGAGTGTATCGACTTTGGCGGATACCTCTTCGAGCCCGAATATGACGAGGATGTAGAAAAAGTCCTCTTCAAATCCAACCTGCTCTCGCTCGACCAATTCCTCCATGCAGGTGACGAGCAATTCGCCGAACTGGCCAAATACATCGTGCATGAAATGCCGGCGCATCAGCGCGTTGATCTTGCGGGTCGCTTCAAGATCAGCATCGATGACTATCGCATCGACGAACAGTACCTGGCCGAACACGACGAAGCCGAAATCAAGGCCCTGTTTGATCAGGAGGATATCAAGCCCGGCACCTTCGCCGAGCTCGAAAACGCCTGCAACGAAGGCGCACTCGACCAGTTCGCCCTGGAACACCGCGACCTGGTTGGCGTGCCTGCAGCCATCCGCTTTGCGCGCCAAAAGCTCAGCAAAACCGACAGCGACGATGACGACTGACGACGAACAAAACGACATCCGCCGAAGTCGCCTAACTCGCGCATCCCTGCCCGGCGTTTCCCAAGAAACAGCCGGGCAGCACGCCAGGCGACTGCGAAACCTGCGGCCACTGGGACGCCGCCCTCATCGAGGGCATGTGCCAGGAGTGCCGCAACCGTTACCACGTAACACCCATCAGGGAGACAATCATGCCACAAGACATCATGCCGCTGGCCATGGCCTGGGTCATCAAGACCGAAGGCGGCTACGTCAACGACCCGCAAGACCCGGGCGGCGAAACAAAGTACGGCATCAGCCGCCGCGCCCACCCGGGCATCGACATCAAAAACCTCACCGTCGACGAAGCCACCGAGCTCTACCGCATCGACTACTGGGACGCCTACCGTTGCGGCGAACTGCCGCCGGCCTTCGGCCTGTTCCTGTTCGATTCCGTGGTGCAGCACCGCCCGGGCGATGCCGTCAAGATCCTGCAGCGGGCAATCGGTACAACCGTGGACGGTGACATCGGGCCCAAGACCATCGCCGCAACCCATGCTGCTGGTGAATATCACCTTGGCCTCGCCTTCGCCGAACGTGCCGAGTACTCACCACGATCATCACCAGTAGCAACGGACAACTTTCGAGCGATTCATCACCGGCTGGTTCCGTCGCCTGTTCGAGCTGCACGCCTTCATCTACGAGCAGTCCCTGCACGACGAAGCCCCATCACGTGAACAACTCGCCGCCGCATTCGGCAAATACACCGCCGGTTATCGCCCGCGCCAGGAAGGCTGGACCCGCCTCGATGACGACGCCTACCAGTGGGCCAACGGCATAGCACAGGAGGAAATGGCCTGATGAAACAGCCAACACACTACCGCAAACGCAACATCATCCGCAGCGCCGACGGTGACACAGTCTGCAAATCCGTCAACGAAGCCAAGCGCGCCTCTCGCCAGCTGCACAATGGAAGCCGATCAGGCCCTTGGCCGAGGCACGCTGCGCGTCGTCAACAAATTGCCCGTGCTCCAGGAAGAAAAATCCAGCGAGCATGTCGGGGTAGCTGACAGCGCCAATTTTTACTGGACACCCGAGGTGAGCAATGGCTAGAAGCTTCCAACAGATAGATCATCCTGGGCAACCTCGGCAAAGATCCCGAGCTTCGCTACACGCCCAACGGTACCGCCGTGGCCACCCTCACCGTTGCCACCACCGACACCTGGAAAGACAAACAAACCGGCGACTGGCGCGAAGATACCGAATGGCACCGCGTCATCCCTCTGGCGCCGCCTGGCCGAGATCGCCCGGCGAATACCTGCGTAAAGGCCGCCAGGTCCACATTGTGGGCAAAAAGAAAACCCGCTCATATCAGGACAAGGACACCGGTGAGACCAAATACATCACCGAGATTGTCGCCAGCGACCTGCAGATCCTCGGTGGCAAAGGCAACGACACACCCGACGACGTGCCGGTGCACCAGTCCCAGGAAAGCGCCTGCAACACCTATGATAACGACGTGCCGGTATGCAGGTACATATTGCGAATCTATAAACAGAACGGCGTATCGACGATAAGAGCGATTATTTGCGGTCGCTCGCCGAAGATCATGGCGCCATCGTCGCAGAGGTGTATGCGCTGGCCGAAGCTACTTGCGTCCGGAAGAAGATTTTGATGGCCTGGTAACCTATAGTGGAGGATATCGGATCATGACCGAGAACCTATGCACCCGGAACACGCCAGATGATCCACGACAAGTTCGGTCGACGCCTGGCCGGACACTGACGAGCCAGCGCCCCGCTTCCGTTTCTCCGATGCGGTTCGCGAGGCTGTACTCAGACGACACCGACAACTGGGAGATCTATTACTACTCCTCGCAACAACTGGGATCTGCCCGGCGAGCGCGTCTACATGCACAGCCGCAACGTCGCTCTCGGACCAGAGCGAGTTACCTTCTATCCGTTTCAAAATGGCGAATGGCCGGCGAGTTGCCATATTGCAATGAAGTGCCAAATTTTATATTCACCACCGGCTCTATTGATTTTCTCAAAGATCCGGAGCGGAGATACAAGCCAGCGCCATGAGCCTTTTCCTCACCAAAGCCGACATCGCCTACCTCACCGGATACCAGCGCCCCAGCTGCCAGATCCGCTGGCTGCGCGAACAAGGCATCCGCCATTTTGTCGCGCCGACGGTCACCCAAGGGTCGCGCGTAGCCAGATCGAAGAGCCCGCCGGCGCCAGTCAGTCTCACTGTACAGAGCCGGACTTTTCCAGTCTGCGAAAAATGGGGTAATCTCCCATGGCAATGGGAAAAAGAGAACGCACCGCAAAGACCTGCCGCAACGTGTCTACCAGAAGCACGGCGCCTATTCTTGTCGATCGGAGCAACAAATGGCACAAGCTCGGCAAGAGCCTGCACGAGGCCCTGCAGGCCTACGCCGACATGAACCACGCCACAGGTCCGATCACCACCCTCGGCCACGTCATGGACCGCTACCGGCGCGAGATCCTGCCAAGCAAGGCCGTCTCGACCCAGAAAACCCAGGCCCGGGAAATCGGCACGCTGCGCCAGGTGTTTGGACACATGCGCCCGGACGATGTCACGCCGCAGCACATCTACACCTACCTGGACCAGCGCCCGCCTATCAAAGGCAACCGGGAAAAGTCCCTGCTCTCGCACATATACAGCAGCGCCATTCGCTGGGGCGCCGCCGCCGACAACCCTTGCCGCCTGGTCAAACGTAACCCGGAAAAGCCCCGCACCCGCTACGTGACCGACCAGGAATACCTCGCCATCCGCGACATCATGCCCGCAGCCGTACAGCTGGCCATGGACCTGGCTATCGCCACAGGCCTGCGCCAGGGCGACATCCTGAGCCTCACCCTCGCCAACTGGTCAGACGACGGCCTCACCGTCAAAACCGGCAAGACCGGCAAAACCCTCATCTACCAGCGCACCGCCGAACTGGCCGCCATCATCGAACAGTGCAAAAAACTCCCCAGCCGCATCAGCACCCTCTACCTCATCCACAACCGCCACGGCCAGCCCTACACCGGCGACGGCTTTCGCGCCATCTGGCAACGACGCATGCGCCAGGCCGTCGCTGACGGCCTGATCACCGAACGCTACACCTTCCACGACCTCCGCGCCAAAGCAGGCTCAGAAAGCGACGACGACCGCCTCCTAGGCCACCAGAACCCGGCCACACTCCACCGCGTCTACAAACGCGCACCAGTGCGAGTAACGCCAATACACAGAAAAAATAATGGTAAATAGATGACTAGCGCCCTTTTATCCGAACAAGAGCTGGTAGAACTCACTGGCGAGTGCACCGTGCCAGAACAGGTAAGCGCCCTGTTGGCCATGGATATCCATTTTTTTATTAATCGACACGGCGATCCAAGGGTATCGAGGGCTGCCGCAAACAGGCCACGGAAACCACAAAGCATGCCGGATTGCTACAGCCAGCAAATTGCAGAAAAAATCAAGGCTGACGAAATGGCATATACAAAGCGCATGGACGCCATCCGGCTGGCCACTGCAGCTGAAGCCGAGCCGCTCGAAGTGACACCTAATAATTTTAAGTGGGAATATTCACCGCCGCCAATAGCGCCAGACGCGCCGCGGATATTGAAAGACACCGCTCATCACTCAAGGAAAAGAAAAAAACACATAAAGCTGGCAACGCCCGGCTGGGCTGATAAGGCTGAAATCAGGAAGGTTTATCGAAAAGCTAAGACCATGACAGACAGGGCACGCCGTTCAGGCAAGAAAGCCTGCTACGTCGTCGATCACGTCATCCCTATCACAAACGAGCTCGTCTGCGGCCTGCACGTCCAAGACAACCTGCGGATAATCACGGCACGACAAAACGGCATCAAGCACAATAAATTTGAGCCAATATAGAGCAGGAATCGCTGCATTTTATTAGACAAAAAGGTTTTTATTAGACAGCGACCCTCTGGAAATGGCTCCCCGGGACGGGCTCGAACCGCCGACCCAGTGATTAACAGTCACTTGCTCTACCAACTGAGCTACCGGGGAACAGGCCGCGTATCTTACTGACCCGGCCCCGACGGGTCAAGTCCGGGTTCTGCAGCTAACTGCCTAAATTTCCGGCAATTTCAGGCCCTTCGGGCAATGACGAGGGATGAGTAATTTAAGCCCCACGGTCGTGCCCCTTCTCCCGGGTCGCGGCTGCGAGCCGCTCCTACAGAATAGGGGCTAGTTTCTAGGTCCTTGGTCCTAGGTCCTTAGCCCCTGCCCGAAGGGCCTGTGGGAAACGATTGATGTACAGGGATGTACTACCCCGGCTCTGTTCCTGACAGAGTTCGGGATACACGCCATCCCTGGCGATAATGTCGCGGAAAGCAGCTTATAACTCGACATTCAGATATTGTAGGAGCGCCTCCGGCGCGAGAGATCACGGGAACAGACAGGCCCATCGCGGTCAAAGCCCGCTCCTGCCAATCAGGCCAATATGATGTAGATTTTCCTCGCCCCTCGTAACTCGTCCCCGTCCTTCGGCGCGACCGATCGTGCCGTCCGGCAAGGCCTATCGCGGCGCAGCCGCTCCTACAAATCTGGTGGATTGCTCTTTCCTCATCCCTCGTCACCCGGCCCGGCCAAGGCCAGAACTGCCAACTGCGACTGCAAACTGCCAACTTCGCTCTTGTAAGGCCCATCGCGGCGTAGCCGCTCCTACAAATCTGGCGGGTTAGGTTGTTTCTTCCTCGTCACTCGTCACTCGTCCCTCGTCACCCGGCCCTGCACATCAGCCCGAAGGGTTGATGTGCTTGACGTAGTCGAGCAGGTAGGCGCGAAAGTCGTCCTTGAGTTCGGGGTGTTTGAGGGCGTATTCGACGGTGGCCTGGAGGTAGCCGAGTTTGCTGCCACAATCGTAACGTTTGCCTTCAAAGGCGTAGGCCAGGACCGGCTGTATCTTGAGCAGAGCGGCGATGGCATCGGTGAGCTGGATTTCACCGCCGGCGCCTTTCTCGGTGCTGGCCAGCAGGTCAAAAATCGGTGGGGTCAGGATATAACGACCGACCACGGCGAGGTTGGACGGGGCCTTGTCGGGGGAAGGTTTTTCGACAATATCCTCGAGCCGGGAGAGACGTTCCTCGATAGCGGTGGATTTGATCACACCGTATTTGGAGGTGTCCTCCACGGGGATCTCCTCGACCCCCAGGATACTGTTGCCGTGGCGTTCGTATTGCTCGACCATCTGCTGCATGCAGGTTTTTCCACCGCCGTCGATGAGATCGTCGGCTAGAATCACGGCGAAGGGGTCCTCCCCCACTACCGGTCTGGCGCACAGAACCGCGTGGCCCAGTCCCAGTGCTTCGGCCTGGCGCAAATAGATGCAGCTGACATGATCGGGGACGATATTGCGGACTACTTCGAGCAGTTTGGTTTTGCCCTTCTCTTCGAGTTCGGTTTCCAGCTCGTAAGCCTTATCAAAATGATCGGGAATTGCCCGCTTGCTGCGACCGTTGATGAAAATCATCTGATCGCAGCCGGCTGAGATCGCTTCTTCCACCGCGTATTGAATCAGCGGCTTGTCGACAACCGGTAACATTTCCTTGGGACTGGCCTTGGTGGCCGGGAGAAAACGGGTACCTAACCCCGCAACGGGAAAAACCGCTTTTTTGATTGGCTTCATGGGCACATTACATCCTGATTTGATTGACGAATAAGATAGCAAACCGGCTTCAATTGGGGCAACTGTAGAAGAGAAAGTTGGCAGTCGCAGTTTGCAGTCGGCAGCTGTAGGAGCGGCTGCGCCGCGATAGGCCTTGCCGGACGGCACGATCGGTCGCGCCGAAGGACGGGGACGAGTTACGAGGGGCGAGGAAAATCTACATCATATTGGCCTGGTTGGCAGGAGCGAGCTTTGACCGCGCTGGGCCTGTCTGTTCCCGGACTCTCGCGCCGGAGGTCGCTCCGACAAGATCTGGATATCGAGTTATAGGGTGCTTTCCTCGTCACTCGTCACTCGTACCTCGACACTGCGTCCTGGAGGACGCCAGGAGCGAGGCTTTGACCGCGCATGGGCCCGTCTGCTTACCGCGTGGTCTACTCGCGCCGGAGGCGCTCCTACAGGTCCTTCAAGCGCTGGCGCGTCTGAAGGACAGGGACGAGGTACGAGTGACGAGGGACGAGGAAAAACAATCCAACCCGCCCGATTTGTAGGAGCGGCTGCGCCGCGATGGGCCTGCCCATTATCGCGATCTATCGCGCCAGAGGCGATCCTGCTCAATCTTCGGTAATATGATCGTTTACTCGTACCTCGTCACTCGTACCTTGATACTGCATCCGAAGGACGCCGGGAGCGGTGTCCGGCGTGGAATCGCCCGATACCGCTTTGCTATATCGGGCCTACGGGCTGCCAACTGAAAACTGTCTACTTCGCTCTTATAGACCGGGGATTGTCACATAGGCTTCGCCAATGTGATCTACGGTTAGATATGGCTGGCAGCAGTAATAGAAAAGGCGCAACCGGGTGGTTGCGCCTTTGTGGTGTCAGGAGAACAGTTCAGGTTTACGATTTATTTTTCGTGATCGAGTTTGGCCTGCTTTGAAGCCAGTTTGAGGTTATCCCGATTTTTGGAAAGAATGCCGGGACCGATACCCTGGACTTTCTGCAGGTCTTCAACTTTCTTGAAGGGACCATGCTGGTTACGGTACTCGACGATGGCCACGGCTTTCTTTTCACCCACACCGTTGATGTTGGTGGCCAGTTCCGTGGCGCTTGCTGTGTTGATATCTACCGGTCCGGCAATGGCGATTCCGGCAAACAGCATGCTGAGAGAGAAAACGAGAGTTTGAATCAGTTTTTTCATGGGTGACTCCTTGTCGATTGGTTGTTCATCGTCCTGACGCGAATAATTATCGTCACTGTACAAAACAGATTCAAGCCGGTGTTTGTAGGAATTTTCGGAAAGTTTTGTAGGACAAGTCCTACAAAGAAAGTTGGCAGTTATCAGTTTGCAGTTGGCAGAGGATTGTCAGGTAGCGCTATGCGCAACCTGGCTTTCACTATAACTGCTAACTGCCAACTGCCAACTGAAGACTATTTTCTATTTCGTCCAGCGCCTGCATGGGATCCGCGGCCTGGGTGATGGGGCGGCCAATGACGAGATAATTGCTGCCGGCACCGATCGCCCTGGCCGGGGTCATGATGCGGGTCTGGTCGTCGCCGGCACTGCCGGCCGGCCGGATGCCGGGGGTCACCAGCTGAAAATCTTCCGGCAACGTCTGGCGCAAGCGGCTGACTTCCTGTGAGGAGCAGACGACACCGTCCAGTCCGCTTTGCGCCGCCAGTGTGGCCAGTTTCTCGACGTGGTCCATCGGTTCACCGGACAAGCCCACTTCGCGTAGATCCTCGGTCCCCATGCTGGTGAGGATCGTCACACCGATTAATAACGGTTTGTGGGAAGATTGCGCCACGGCATCGCGGGCGGCGCTCATCATTTTCGAGCCGCCCAGGGTATGTACGTTGATCATCCATACGCCGAGTTCGGCTGCCGCGGCACAGGCTCTGGCCACGGTATTGGGAATGTCGTGGAACTTGAGATCCAGAAAGACATCGAAGTCGCGAGCGACCAGATCGCGGACCAGTTGCGGACCTTCGGCGGTGAACAGCTCTTTGCCGACTTTCAGGCGGCAACGCACCGGCGAGACTTTGTCGACAAATTCCAGGGCCTCGCGGGCATTGGCATAATCGAGTGCAACAATAACCGGTGATGAACAACGCACCTTACTCTCCTTCTACCCCGTGAATCGGTTTAATGGTGTTCCAGTGCTTGCAGCTGGGACATTGCCAGTGCAGGGACTTGCCACTGAAACCGCAATGGACACAGTTATACACGGATTTATTGGTCAGAATCTGATCGGTTACGTCTTTGAGAACATGCAATTTTTCGCGCACCGTGTCACTGGCCTGCCCCATATTCAGTTCGATCAGCCGATCCATACCGCGCACCGAAGGCCGTTGTTTGAGAAAGCGGGTAATAAACTCCGTGGATGCCAGTTCCCCGTCACGCTCTTCAATCAGATCGGCCAGTACCAGCATGGTGGAGATACCGGCGTATTTATCCAGCAATGTCTTGAAATAATCGATCGCGTCGTCCTTGCGTTGCAGCGCCTTGTAACATTCGAGCATTGGCTGAATGACTTCGGAAAGATACTCGGGATCCTGCTGTTCGATACGTTGATATGCCTTCAGGGCAGCCTTGTAATTGCCGGCACTGCGCTCGATATCCCCTTCCATTATGCTGGCCCGCACGCAGTGACGATCCTCGCCCAGGGCACGGCGCAACAGTTTCAAGGCACGCGACGGCTCGCCCTGACGCAGCGCCTGATCCGCCTGTTCGCAGTAGAACTGGGCCACCATGAACGACAGATCCGTATTGGCGCATTGTTCCAGGCGATGTGCCGCCCGGATAGCGTCATCCCAGTCCTTTTCCTGCTGATAGATGTCCACCAGATACCGCAGGGCCGCTTCGGAATGGGGCGCACTGTCGACCAGCTCACCGAACAGCGATTCAGCCCGATCCAGCAGTCCGGCGCGCATGTAATCCTGTCCCAGTTCGAACAGGGCCAGGGCACGTTGCGATTTGTTGAGTGTCGGGCGGGCGATCAGGTTTTGATGAATCCGGATGGCGCGATCCACTTCGCCACGGCGACGGAACAGACTGCCCAGGGCCAGATGCGTTTCCACGGTCTCGCTGTTGACATCCAGCATCTGGATAAACAGGTCGATCGCCTTGTCCTGCTGTTCATTGAGGATGTAATTGAGGCCCTTGATATATTCACTGGGCATTTCCAGGCAACCGTCATCGCGACGGCGCGCGGCCGTGCCCCGGCGCCCCAGCAACCAGCCGGATAGCGCCGCCACCGGCAGCAGCAAAAAGAGGATCTCGATACCCATCAATGATCGTCGCGTAGCGGCAGCGAACGCAGGTTATTGACTTCTTTTTCCGCCACATCCACCGCCTTGCGCAGACGATGGATCTCCCGTTTCTGGCGTAAGATGGCGCCGGCACTGGCCAGGACCCCGAGGATCGCACCGAGGATCATCGCCACCAGCATGGACAAAGAGAGGGGAATGGAGAGGCTGTCGAAGTAATAGTTGAACTGCACCGGCTCGGCATTGAGCACGGCGAATATCAGGCCGGTGATGACCAGCAACACAATCACGGCAATGTAGATTATTTTTAGCATCACGTATCCTCAATCTTCCCGATTCTTTGACAGGCACCAGCCCATAGCCCAGCATGCAGGCCCGATATAGCTTAGCGGTATCGGGCAAAATCCGCCGGACACCGCTATCGCTTTGTCCGGCCTACCTTACTTTAATTGTGGGAGACGATTCCATCGGCGACTGGCCGTCCCCTTCTCCCGAATCGCGGCTGCGAGCCGCTCCTGCAAATCCAGCGGGTAGGCCCGATATAGCGCAGCGGTATCGGGCAACATCCGCCGGACACCGCTATCGCTTTGTCCGGCCTACCTTACTTTAATTGTGGGAGGCGATTTCATCGGCGACCGGGTGTGCCCCTTCTCCCGAATCGCGGCTGCGAGCCGCTCCTACAAATCCAGCGGGTAGGCCCGATATAGCTTAGCGGTATCGGGCAACATCCGCCGGACACCGCTATCGCTTTGTCCGGCCTACCTTACTTTAATTGAGGGAGGCGATTTCATCGGCGACCGGGTATGCCCCTTCTCCCGAATCGCGGCTGAGCCGCTCCTACAAATCCAGCGGGTAGGCCCGATATAGCGCAGCGGTATCGGGCAACATCCGCCGGACACTGCTATTGCTTTGTCCGGCCTACCTTACTTTAATTGTGGGAAGCGATTTCATCGGCGAACGTCGTACCCTTTCTCCCGAGTCGCGGCTGAAAGCCCCTCCTACAAACAGGACCCGGAACCCAGGACCTGGATACTAAAAAGGCGGCAGGAGCCACGCTCTTGCCGCCTTTGGAATGGTAGCCACCCTATGATAACGAATCAACCGGGCTGGATCTCGACCCGTTCCATGCTTTCGTTGACCCGCTCGCGCAGCTCCTTGCCGGGCTTGAAGTGCGGGACATATTTGGCTTCCAGTTCGACCGAATCCCCGGTTTTGGGATTGCGGCCGATCCGTGGCGGCCGGTAATGCAAGGAAAAGCTGCCAAAACCCCGGATTTCGATCCGCTCGCCATTGGCCAGTGTGGTCGCCATGTGATCCAGCATGGTTTTCACGGCCAGCTCTACGTCCTTGTAGGCTAATTGACTTTGCTTCTGCGAGAGAATCTCAATCAATTCTGATTTTGTCATAATCCGTCCTTCAGGGCAGACTTGCAACAGCCCGGTTGTGGCGTTATTCGTTGTTATCCATCTGTTCCTTGAGCAGATCGCCCAGGGTCGTGGTGGCGCCAGTGCTGCCGCTGTAGTCCTTCATAGCGGCTTTTTCGGCATCCGAGTCAATGGCTTTAATCGACAGGGAAATCTGGCGGTTCTTGCGATCCACGCCGGTGAACTTGGCTTCGACGGTTTCGCCTTCCTTGAGGACGCTGCGCGCGTCTTCAACACGATCCTGGGAGATTTCCGAGGCCCGCAGGTAACCTTCGATGCCGTCACCCAGATCAATCGTGGCGCCCTTGGGATCCACTTCGGTGATGGTGCCCTTGACCACGCTGCCCTTGGCATTTTCCGCCAGGAAGTTGGAGAAGGGATCCTTGTCCATCTGTTTGACGCCCAGGGAGATGCGCTCGCGTTCCGGGTCCACGGAGAGAACAACGGCTTCGATTTCGTCGCCCTTCTTGTAGTTGCGCACGGCTTCTTCGCCGGGCACGTTCCAGGAGATGTCGGACAGATGCACCAGGCCGTCGATACCGCCGTCCAGACCGATAAAGATACCAAAATCGGTAATGGACTTGATGGTGCCGCTGACCTTGTCGTTCTTGTTGTGCTCGGCGGCGAAAGCTTCCCAGGGATTTTCCTGGCACTGCTTCATGCCCAGGGAGATACGACGACGCTCTTCGTCGATATCCAGCACCATGACTTCCACTTCATCACCCAGCTGGACAACCTTGCTCGGATGAATGTTCTTGTTGGTCCAGTCCATTTCGGACACGTGTACCAGACCTTCCACGCCTTCTTCGAGCTCCACGAAGCAGCCGTAATCGGCGATGTTGGTCACCTTGCCAAACAGGCGGGTGCCTTCGGGATAGCGGCGGGAGATATCGACCCACGGATCGTCGCCCATCTGCTTGAGGCCGAGGGACACGCGCATGCGTTCGCGGTCGAACTTGAGGACCTTGACTTCGATCTCGTCACCGACCTGCACGATTTCGCTCGGATGCTTGACGCGCTTCCAGGCCATGTCGGTGATATGCAACAGACCGTCAACGCCGCCGAGATCGACAAACGCGCCGTAATCGGTCAGGTTTTTGACTACGCCCTTGACCACGGCACCTTCCTGCATGTTCTCCAGGATAGCTTCGCGCTCGGCACCGCCTTCTTCCTCGACCACCGCGCGGCGGGAGACCACAACGTTGTTACGACGCTGATCCAGCTTGATAACCTTGAATTCGAGATCCTTGCCTTCGAGATAACTGGTATCACGCACCGGGCGCACATCCACCAGGGAACCTGGCAGGAAAGCGCGGATATGATCCAGCTCGACGGTAAACCCGCCCTTGACCTTGTCGGTAATCATACCGGTCACGGTTTCACCGGCTTCATGAGCGGCTTCGAGTTTCGTCCAGGTTTCGGCGCGCTTGGCTTTCTCGCGCGACAGACGGGTTTCACCAAAACCGTCTTCGACCGAGTCCAGCGCCACTTCGACGTTGTCGCCGATACTGACTTCGAGTTCACCCTCTTCGCCGAAAAACTGGGAAACGGGGATGATGCCCTCGGACTTGAGGCCGGCATTGACGACCACGAAGTCATCGTTGATATCGACCACGGTGCCGGTAATGATCGCGCCGGGACGCATCTGGGTTTGATTCAGACTTTCTTCAAATAATTGCGCAAAGCTTTCGCTCATGTTGGATTTCGCCTCAGGCCACAGCGTGACCTTGTCTGGTTGCAGTCGAAACTGCGGGGTTGATTAAACACACAGGCGGAACCCCGGGGTTCCGCCCACTTCATTGGCCGCCAACGGCAAAACGGTCCCGGCACCAGGCCAGGACCTGTTCGACCACCTGGTCGATGTCCAGCGCGGAGGTATCCAGCACAATGGCATCGGCGGCCGGTTTCAGCGGCGAGGACTGGCGCTCGGTATCGCGCACATCCCGCTCGGTGATCTCCCGTAGGAGGCCGGCCAGACTAGCACTTATTCCCTTTTCTTTCAACTGTTTATAACGCCTTTCGGCGCGCACTTCGGCACTGGCGGTGAGGTAGATCTTGAGACCGGCATCGGGGAACACCGTGGTGCCCATATCACGCCCGTCGGCCACCAGGCCCGGGGGCTGGCGAAAATCGCGCTGGCGCTGCAGCAGGGCCGCGCGCACGGTTTCCAGGGCCGCCACTTTGGAGGCGTCGTTACCGACCTGCTCGGTGCGAATGGCGTTGCCCACCGGCTCCCCGTCGAGTCGGGCGACCACCTCGCCGCTGTCCGGCAGGATCTCGAAATCCACCGCCATTTGCGCGGCATAGTCGGCCAGCGCGCCCTCATCGGCCATATCCATACCGCGCCGGGCGGCGCCCAGGGCCACCAGGCGGTAGAGGGCCCCGCTGTCGAGCAGATGCCAGCCCAGCGTCCGCGCCACCCGGCTGGCAATCGTGCCCTTGCCGGAGCCGCTGGGACCATCGAAGGTCAATACCGGTACCGGTTCACTCATGCATTATCCTCCTGAACAATCGCCAGCCCGGCACCGGCGGCCAGATCCACGAAGCCGGGGAACGAGGTGGCCACGTTCTCACAGTCCCGAACGCGAATCGGGCCGGCGGCGCGCAAGGCCGCCATGGTAAACGCCATAGCGATACGATGATCGCCATGGCTTTCCACGGCGCCGCTCCCCAGCGGACTGCCGTGAATCACCATGCCATCCTCGGTGGGCCGGGCATCGACTCCCAGCACCTGCAGGCCATCGGCCATGACCTGGATCCGGTCGCTTTCCTTGACCCGCAGCTCGCGGGCCCCGGTCAGCACGGTTTCGCCCTCGGCGCAGGCGGCGGCGATAAACAGGGCCGGAAACTCGTCGATGGCCAGCGGAACCTGATCCTCGGGGATATGAATGCCCTTGAGCGGCGCGCTGCGCACCCGCACGTCGGCCACCGGCTCGCCACCGACGATCTGTTCGTTACTCAGCGTAATATCCGCGCCCATCTGCCGCAAAATGGTAATCACCCCGACGCGGGTCGGGTTGATGCCCACATGCTCGAGCGTGATGTCCGAGCCCGGCGCAATGCTGGCCCCGACCAGGAAAAATGCCGCCGAGGAAATGTCCGCCGGCACATCGATATTGCAGGCCGAAAGCTTGCCGCCGCTGGACAGACAGGCGGTGGCGCCGTCCCGTTGCAGCGGATAACCAAAGCCTTGCAGCATTTGTTCGGTATGGTCCCGGGTCGGCGCCGGCTCGGTGACACAGGTCTCGCCCTCGGCATACAGGCCGGCCAGCAACAAACAGGATTTGACCTGGGCGCTGGCGACCGGCATGGCATAGTGAATGCCGTGCAACGACTGACTACCGTGAATTTGCAACGGCGGCGTGCCGGCCTCGCTGGTATGAATATTTGCGCCCATCTGCGCCAGCGGATCGGTGACCCGCTTCATCGGCCGTTTGTTCAGCGAGGCATCCCCGAGCAGGGTCGAGTCAAACGGCTGCGCCGCCAGCAGACCGGCAAGCAACCGCATGGAAGTGCCCGAGTTACCCAGATCCAGCGGAGCCGCCGGCGCCTTGAGTCCATGCAACCCAACCCCTTCGATCACTACCTGCCCCGCTTTGGGGCCATCAATACTGACCCCCATGGCCCGAAAAGCATTCAACGTGGCCAGATTGTCAGCCCCTTCGAGAAAGCCGCTGACCCGGGTCGTTCCCTCGGCCAGGGCGCCGAGCATGATACTGCGATGGGAAATTGATTTGTCACCCGGGACACGGAGCCGGCCCTGCAGGTTCCCGCCGGGCTCAACGGTATACACTGGTGAGGTTTTATTCTGAGTCATATCCTGCTCATCTTCGTCAGCATCAGGTCGTGCTGACGGATTCCGTTTTGTTTGTCTTGTGAATCTGGTGGCTGTGCCAGGCGAAAATCACCGCCAGATAGGTCAAAAATACCGCCGTGTAATTATTGTGAAAAACCGGGGCCGAATCAGCAATGGAAAACACCATTATCGCGGTCAACAGCAAAATACCGGTAAAGGCGCTTTCCCGGGAAGCCTGTCGCGTGCGTATGAAAAAATATAATGGATACAGATAAAGTACCAGGACCGCGGCCAGGCCCAGGATCCCTTTTGACGCCAGGGCCTCGAAATAGACACTGTGAGGATGCGCATGGTGTGTTGCCGCCTTGTGAATCCGCCCTTCTTTGGCAAATTGCTTTAATTTGTCATGTAAATTATAACGGCCAATTCCCAGCAAGGGTTGTTCGGCCGCAGCGAATACCGAAGCCCGCCACATTTCCATCCGTTTACCGGCGCTGCTGTTAGCGTGTTTATTCGGCCCGACCGGATCTTCGATCATATACCCCACATAGTTGCTTACATCATTCACCGCCTGATCGACGCGATGTTTCGCCAGATCGACTTGAGAATAACTCACAACCATCAGGATACATGTCGCGATGATAATAAGGAGTGAATTGCGGGCTCTGAAATAATAGCCAAAGGCAATCAGACTCATTACCAGTAATGCGACATAGGCATTTCTCGCCCCGGACATGACAACAATATAAAAGCCGGCCAGTGCAATAAGTAAGCTAATGGCATTACGCCAGTGATAGCGGGCAAGATATCGATGCCAGGGTAACTGCAACACAACCATGAGCAACAACACCGGCCCCAGCAGTAGCGGACTGTAGGGCCCGACAGCGCGCGGACGATCAAGGACATACAGCTCGTGCAGCCCGAATGCCACGGTCACCACAATCGCCAGCCAGGAACCGATCCACAGATAACGCCACAACTCCTCGCATCGCCGGGCCACCAGGTAAAAGGGGATGATTAGCAAAAATTTCAGTTCATTGCCCAGCGCCTTCTGGCCGGCATCATCCCAGCCATTGGCGGTGATCGACAGGATGGCGACGATGAAATACGCCCCGAGAATCCAGAGCAGTACTTTTTCTTCGTGATGAAGTTTCGGTGCGGAAGCCCGGTTCATCGGCCACAGGATCAGGCTGGTGAGTATCAGCAGGCCAAAGAAGGTACTGGCCCAGTGCTCCACGTAAATCACGCCGATGGGAAACAGCAGTACCCACAGGCGAATGAGGCTCATCGGTTCCAGCGGAAAATAGCGAGCAAGCGGGGCCAAACGGGCGGATAACATCATGGTCGTTTCAAATTGTCCGTCACTGGCAGAAATCATCCCGCCGCTGCTTGGCGTGGCGGAAGATTTCGAGCAATCGTTGGCTGTCCTGGCGGCGTATCGCCTCGGTCAGGGTCTGTAAATCGGCGGTGAAGCATTCCAGACTTTCGACCAGCGCATCGCGGTTGGCCAGACAGATGTCGTGCCACATTTGCGGATCGCTGGAGGCGATGCGGGTGAAGTCGCGAAAACCGCCGGCAGCATAATCGAAGATCTCCCGGCTGTCATCCTGGCGGGCCAGGCTATCGACCAGCGCGTAGGCCAGCATGTGCGGCAGGTGGCTGGTGGCGGCCAGTACGGCGTCATGGTGGGCCACGCTCATCTCGATCACCTCGGCACCGGCCGCTTCCCAGAGCCGGCGGACGGTTTGCACGGCCGCCGGGCTTGTGGTGGCGCCGGGGGTGAGGATCACCCGGCGCTGGTCGAACAGCTCCGCGAACGAGGCTTCCACCCCGCTCTGTTCGGTGCCGGCGATGGGATGGCCCGGCACAAAATTGGCCGGAAGGTCGCCAAATATCTGCTCGACGTCAGCGACCACACTGGCCTTGGCACTCCCCACATCGGTGATAATCGTGTTTTCCCGAACTGCCGGTGCAATCTGTTCCAATACCGGGCGTATGGCACCCAGCGGCACGGCCAGCACGATCACATCCGAACCCTGGCAGGCTTTGGCCAGATCGGTTTCTACCGCATCCACCACCCCCAGCTTGCGCGCAATCTCCAGTTGTTCGCGATGGCGACCGGCACCGATCAGCGTGGTCGCCGCATTGGCCCGGCGTAATGCCCGGGCCAGCGAGCCGCCAATGAGGCCAACGCCGATGAGGGTCAGTTGATTAATGATCACGGGATGCCCTGTCACGATGTTTGCCGGATCGCTTCCAGTGCCTCGATGCAGCGCTGGTTTTCCTTCTCGCTTCCCACCGAGATCCGCAGATGTTCCGGCAGTTCGTAATTGGCTACCGGACGCACGATAATCCCGCGGCGTAATAACTGTTCGTTGATCTCGGCGGCGGCACCGACCTTCACGGTCACAAAATTGCCTGCCGAGGGAATATAATCCAGTCCCAGCCGCTCGAACGCCGCATAAAATTGTTTCAGCCCGGCGGCATTGAGCGCGACGCTGCGCTGCAGATGGGTCGTGTCCGTCAACGCCGTGGCGGCCGCGGCGAGAGCCAGATGATTGACATTGAACGGCTGGCGAACGCGATTGAGATAATCCGCGACATCGCCATGTGAAACGGCATAACCGACTCGCAAGCCGGCCAGGCCGTAGGCCTTGGAGAAAGTCCGGGTCACAATCAGATTGGGAAACTCATCCAGCCATTGCAGGCCATCGGGATATTGCGCCAGTCCCATCACCGGATCGGAGGCATATTCAAAATAGGCCTCGTCCAGTACCACCAGCACATGCGGCGGAATCTGTTCTAAAAAATCCTGTAATGCCTGTTTCGAGAGCCAGGTGCCGGTCGGGTTATTCGGATTGGCGATAAAAATCAGTCGCGTGCGCCCTGTGATCGCCTCGCGCATCGCATCGAGATCATGCCCCCAGGCTCTGGCCGGTGTCACCACCGCTCTGGCACCGATAGCGCGGGTCACCAGCGGATAGACGGCAAAGGCGTGTTGCGAAAAAATAACTTCATTGTCCGGCGTCACAAAAGCCCGGGCGATCAGTTCCAGCACATCATTGGAACCGTTACCCAGCGTAATCTGCCCCGGTTCGAGATCGAAACGCTTGCACAAGGCCTGCTTGAGAACAAAACCGTTACCATCCGGATAGCGACTCAGCTCACTCAGATTATCACTGATCGATCTTAATACATCCGGCGACGGACCCAGCGGATTTTCATTCGAGGCCAGCTTGATAACCCCCGACAAACCGTACTCACGCTCCAGTTCCTCGATGGGCTTGCCCGGCTGGTACGGCGTCAGCTCACGGACGCCCGGGGCAGCCAGATCACAGACATCAACTTGTTGTGCAAATGCCATCATGTGTACATAACTCAAAATAATGTGCGGTATTGTAAACCAGTGACCAGGTCCTAGTATCTAGGCCCTAGAAACTGCCCGAAGGGCCTTGTGGGAGGCGATTTCATCGGCGACCGTCGTGCCTCTTTTCCCGAATCGCGGCTAAGCCGCTCCTACGACAAACAGTTCTTAGTTCTTAGTTCTAAGTGCTCAGAACTAAGAACTAAGAACTAAGAACTAAGAACTCAGAACTCAGAACTACAACACGGCGCGCGGATAGGACCCGAGCACCTTGACCATGCTGGCGGTTTCATCCAGTTCCCGGATCGCCTGGCTGACGTTGCTGTCGTCGATATGACCTTCGATGTCGATGAAAAACGCGTAATTCCACATGCCCTGGCGAGAGGGACGGGATTCGATGCGTGACATAGAAATATCGTGCTTGGCAAACGGTTCCAGCATGCCATACAGCGCGCCCGGCCGATTGCGGGTATACACCAGCATCGAGGTTTTGTCGTTACCGCTGGGCGGCGTGGCTCGCCGGCCGACCACCAGAAAGCGGGTGGTGTTCTCCGGATGGTCCTCGATATTTTTCGCCAGGTAATCGAGTTCGTAAATGTCCGCCGCGCTTTCGCCGGCAATCGCGGCCGAGGCCGGATCGGCACTGGCCAGGCGCGCGGCCTCCGCGTTGCTGCTGACATCGACCTGTTCGACCTCGGACAGGTGCGAGTCGAGCCATTTGCGGCACTGGGCCAGCGACTGGCGATGGGAATAGACCTTGCGGATATCATCAATCCCGGCCGCTTTGCTCAACAGGTGATGATGAATTCGCAGCTCCACCTCGCCGCAAATCGACAGGGACGAGGTCATGAATTCATCCAGGGTATGATTGATCACCCCCTCGATGGAATTTTCCACCGGGACGACACCGTAGGAAGCCGTGCCGGACTCCACTTCGCGAAATACATCGCCAATGGTGGCCAACGGCAGGGTCTGCACCGAATGACCGAAGTGTTTCAGCGCCGCGGCCTGGGTGAAAGTACCTTCCGGCCCCAGGAAGGCGATGTTCATAATCCGCTCGAGCGCGAGACAGGCGGACATAATCTCGCGAAACAGCCGCGCCATTTCCTCGTTACCCAGCGGCCCCTGATTACGCTGCATCACATTGCGCAGGACCTGAGCTTCACGCTCGGCACGATAGAACACGTCATCGCCATTGGCCTGCTTGGTGCGGGCGACCTCCTCGGCAAGACGTGCGCGTTCGCTGATCAGCGTCTGGATCTGTTCATCCAGTTCGTCGATGTGCTGGCGCAATTTCTGGAGATCGTCGCTCACTCGCTTTTCCTGATAGTTATCGATCAAGATTAGTCGATAAAACGCACTTTCAACACACCGCTTATCGCGGTGAGTTTATCGCGATGGCCCTCGTCCACGTTGCCATCGATGTCGATCAGATTATAGGCCAGGTTGCCCTTTGATTTATTGATCATATCCACGATGTTCAGGTTTTGTGTGGCCAGAACACCTGTGATCTGCCCGACCATGTTCGGTTCATTGCGGTTCACTATGGCAATGCGCTGGCCTTCGGTACGTTCCATGTAGACCTCGGGGAAGTTCACCGAATTGCGAATATTGCCGTGCTCGAGATAATCGCGCACCTGTTCGGCCACCATGATGGCGCAGTTGTCTTCCGCCTCGACGGTGGAGGCGCCCAGATGCGGCAGGGTAATGACACGCTCATGATGTTTCAGCAGATTGCTGGGGAAATCGCAAATATAGGCATAGACCTTGCCGGATTTGATCGCGGCGCTGACGGCCTCGTCATCGACAATGCCATTGCGCGCAAAGTTGAGAATGATCACGCCATCGCGCATCAATTTGAGCCGCTCGGCATTGATCATATTCTTTGTCGCATCGATCAGCGGGACATGGAATGTAATAAAGTCTGACTTGGCAGCCAGTTCATCCATGCTCGCGGCTTTTTCCACCTCCGAAGAGAGCTGCCAGGCGCCTTCCACGGTAATACCCGGATCGAACCCGACCACCCGCATGCCCAGTTGCAAAGCCATGTTGGCGACATTGCGGCCGATGGCGCCCAGTCCGACCACGCCCAGGGTCCGGCCGGGCAACTCGAAACCGCCGAAGTTTTTCTTGCCGGCTTCCACGGCCTTGTTGATCTCGGCATCGGAACCTTCCACCGAACGGGCAAAATCCCAGGCCGGACCGATATTACGGCAACCCATCAGCATGCCGGCCAGTACCAGTTCCTTGACCGCATTGGCGTTGGCGCCGGGGGCGTTGAACACCGCAATCCCCTGATCCGACATCTTGTCGACCGGAATGTTATTCACCCCCGCCCCGGCCCGGCCGATGGCCTTGAGGCTGGTCGGCACTTCCATGTCGTGCATCTTCGCCGAGCGCACCAGAATGGCATCGGGATGGCTGATCTCGGAGGCGATTTCATACTTGTCCCGCGGCAGCCGTTCCAGACCGGCCAGCGAGATGTTATTCAATGTCAGAACCTTATACATAGGACGGATTGATTACCTTTTGTTGTCTGTTGCTGTGTATCTTGAATACTTAATATTTTACCTGGAACCTATATCTCAGGGCCGAGGGACGAGTTACGAGCGCCGAGTGTTTATTTATCCCCTCCCCCTAACCCCCTCCCTGTGGGAGGGGGACTGATCGTGCTATTTGCAGGACATCCCCTCCCCTTCAAGGGGAGGGTCAGGGAGGGGTGATATAAAATCAGCTCCTGCAAAATCACCTCGTAACTCGTTACTCGTCCCTCGTTACTGTTTTTTTAGCCATGTCGCTTTTCGAAGTCGGCCATGAACTCGACCAGGGTATCGACGCCGGCTTCGGGCATGGCGTTGTAGATGCTGGCGCGCATGCCGCCGACGGAGCGGTGGCCTTTCAGGCTGGTCAGTCCCTGTTTGGCGGCTTCCTCGAGGAAGGTCTTGTCCAGTTCGGGATTGGCCAGGATAAACGGCACGTTCATCCACGAACGGCAGTCGGGCTTGACCGGGTTGGCATAAAAGTCGGAACTGTCGATCGCGTTATACAGTTTGTCCGACTTGCGTTTGTTGATCTCGGCCATGCCTTCCAGACCGCCCTTCTCTTTCAGCCATTCGAACACCAGCCCGGCCAGGTACCAGCCGTAGGTCGGCGGGGTATTGGCCATGGAGTCATTTTCGGCATGCACCTGATAATCGAACATGGCCGGGGTTTTATCCAGCGTCTCGCCGATCAGATCCTTGCGCACGATGACCACGGTCAGACCGGCCGGGCCGATGTTCTTCTGCGCGCCGGCGTAGATCACGCCGTATTTCGACACATCGATGGGCCGTGACAGAATCGTCGAGGACATGTCCGCCACCAGCGGCACATCGCCGGTCTCGGGAATGTAGTTGAACTCCACCCCGCCGATGGTTTCGTTGGGGGTGTAATGCATATAGGCGGCATCACCGCTCAATTGCAGATCTTTTTGCTCTGGCGCACTGGAGAAACCGTCGGCTTCGGTGGTCGCCGCCAGGTTGACGTCGCAGAATTTTTTCGCTTCACCAATGGCCTTTTTCGACCAGGCCCCGGTGTTAATGTAGTCGGCTTTGGTTTTACCACGCAGCAGGTTCATCGGCACCATGGCGAACTGGCTGCTGGCGCCGCCCTGTAAAAACAGAATCTCGTAATTCTCCGGAATCGCCATCAGCTCACGCAGATCACTGCTGGCTTTCTCGGCAATTGACATGAACTCCTTGCCGCGATGGCTCATCTCCATCACCGACATACCGGTACCGTGCCAGTCAAGCATTTCCTCGCGAGCGCGCTCCAGGACTTCCTGGGGCAACATCGCCGGACCGGCGCTGAAATTAAATACACGATTCATACAAACTCCTGATATTTGATTACTTGGAAACGTTTTACCTGTTTTTCGCTGTTTTCATATTCTGTTCGACAAGGGCCGAGGTACGAGTGACGAGTAACGAGGACCGGCGACTCGCTGGTTATTCCTCGTCACTCGTCACTCGTTCCTCGTCACTGATCTTGGCGATTCTTTCGATGCCGGAAAGTTTTTCGCCTTCGCCGAGGCTGATCAGTTTCACGCCCTGGGTGTTGCGGCCCATGATCGAGACTTCGTCGACTTTGGTGCGCACCAGGGTGCCGCGGCTGGTGATGAGCATGATTTCATCTTCTTCACCCACCAGTTCGGCGCCGATGACTTCGCCGTTACGCTCGCTGGTCTGGATCGACTTGACGCCCTGGCCGCCGCGACCGTGACGGGGATAGTCGTCCACCCCGGTACGCTTGCCGTAACCATTTTCGGTGGCGGTCAGGATGTCACCTTCGCTGGCGATGATCAGCGAGATGACATGCTGCTCCGATTGCAGCTTCATACCGCGCACGCCGACCGAGCTGCGGCCCATGGCGCGCACATCCTGCTCGTTGAAACGGATCGCCTTGCCGGCATTACTGAACAGCAACACATCCTGATCGCCGCGGGTCAGTTCCACGCCGATCAGATGATCGTCCTCGCGCAACTCGATGGCGATAATGCCCGAGGCGCGCGGGCGGGAGAAATCGGTCAATGGCGTTTTCTTCACGGTGCCGTTGCTGGTGGCAAAGAAGATGAACTGGCCTTCCGCGTATTCGCGAATCGGCAAAATCGCATTGATGCGCTCGCCCTCTTCCATCGGCAACAGATTGACAATGGGACGTCCGCGTGCGGTGCGCCCGGCCTGCGGCAGTTCGTAGACCTTCAGCCAGTAGACCTTGCCGCGACTGGAGAAACAGAGAATCGTGTCGTGGGTGCTGGCCACGAACAGTTTGTCGATAAAGTCCTCATCCTTGACCGACGTGGCTGCCTTACCCTTGCCGCCTCGACGTTGCGAGGTGTAGGCCGTAATCGGTTGGGCCTTGGCATAACCTTCGTGAGAGAGCGTTACCACCACATCTTCTTCGGTGATCAGGTCCTCGATGGTCAGATCTTCCTGGCTGGCGATGATTTCGGTACGCCGTTCATCGCCGTATTGAGCGCGCATTTCCGCCAGCTCATCACGAATCACCTGCATTAACCGTTCGCTGCTGGCCAGAATGGCGAGCAGTTCCTCGATCTGTTTGAGCAGCTCTTCGTATTCGTTGAGAATCTTGTCCTGTTCCAGTCCGGTCAGACGGTGCAGGCGCATGTCCAGGATCGCCTGGGCCTGCGCATCGGAGAGGCGGTAACGCCCTTCGACCAGGCCGAATTCAGGTGCCAGCCCTTCCGGCCGCGAAGCCGCGGCGCCGGTACGTTCCAGCATCTGGTTGACCACGCCCGGCTCCCACAGGGTGGACATCAACTGTTCCTTGGCTTCGGCCGGATTTTTGGCCGCCTTGATCAGAGCAATGATCTGATCGATGTTGGCCAGCGCAATGGCCAGGCCTTCGCGCACATGGGCCTTCTCGCGCGCCTTGCGTAGATCGAACACGGTACGGCGGGTCACCACCTCGCGGCGATGGCGGATGAACGCCGCCAGGATCTGATGCAGATTGAGCAGCTGCGGCTGGCCTTCGACCAGCGCCACCATGTTGATGCCGAACACGGTCTGCATCTGGGTGTGCTGATAGAGGTTGTTGAGCATCACCTCGACCACCTCGCCGCGACGCAGTTCGATCACCACGCGCATGCCTTCCTTGTCCGATTCGTCGCGCAGCTCGCTGATACCCTCGATTTTCTTTTCCTTGACCAGTTCGGCGATGCGCTCCAGCAGGCGCGCCTTGTTGACCTGGTAGGGCAGCTCGTTGACCACGATGCGCTGACGGCCGTTGGCCATCTCTTCGACTTCGGTACGTGCCCGCACGTAGATGCGGCCGCGACCGGTGGCATAGGCCTCGGCGATGCCGCGCGCGCCGTTGATGATGCCGGCGGTGGGAAAATCGGGCCCCGGAATGTAGCCCATCAGTTCCTGGATCGTGATATCGGGGTTGTCGATCATCGCCAGGGTGGCGTTGATCACCTCGGTCAGGTTATGCGGCGGAATATTGGTCGCCATGCCCACCGCGATCCCGGCCGAACCGTTGACCAGCAGGTTGGGAATGCGGGCCGGCAGAATCTCCGGCTCATACTCGGTTTCATCGTAATTGAGGGTGTAATCGACGGTCTCTTTTTCGATATCCGCCAGCAGTTCGTGCGCGATCTTCGCCATGCGCACTTCGGTGTAACGCATGGCGGCCGGGGCGTCGCCGTCCACCGAGCCGAAGTTACCCTGGCCGTCGACCAGCATGTAACGCAGCGAGAAGGGCTGGGCCATGCGCACGATAGTGTCGTACACCGCGCTGTCGCCGTGGGGATGGTATTTACCGATGACATCACCGACCACGCGGGCCGACTTTTTATAGGGTTTGTTCCAGTCATTGCCCAGTTCGCGCATGGCGTACAGGACACGGCGGTGAACCGGCTTGAGGCCGTCCCGCACGTCGGGCAGGGCGCGCCCGACAATCACACTCATGGCATAGTCCAGGTAGGACTGCTTCATCTCCTCCTCGATGTTGATCGGGAGGACTTCCTTGGCAAATTCGCTCATGCGTCGGCTTCAGTCAGGTTAGTGTGGCTCGTTAATTCTTGAGACGATTTTAGACGGCCACTATACCATAGCGGGGCTACCTACTGCATCTTTGGAAAAACGCGTGAGAAACCCGTTGCGGGCGTATCGTGGAAAGCCGGGCGGTTTTAAAAACCGTTTTGAGGCCCGGCCAGAGCAGAAAATCAGCGGTGCTCGCCCATGTGCCGGGCCATTTTCCCGGCATCGGGCTGTTCGATAATACCGCGCTCGGTGACGATGGCGTCCACCAGTTGTGCCGGGGTGACATCGAAGACCGGGTTCCAGGCCCCGGCCCCCTCGGCCGCCACCCGCTGCCCGCCGCACTCGAGCAGTTCAGCGCCATCCCGCTGTTCGATGGGAATCGCCCCGCCCTCGCCGACCGCCATATCAATAGTGGAGGTCGGTGCGGCCACCATGAATTTGACGCCGTGCTGGCGCGCCAGCACCGCCAGCGAATAGGTCCCGATCTTGTTGGCCACATCGCCGTTGGCCACGATCCGATCGGAGCCGACAATCACCCACTGCACCTTGCCCTGGCGCATCAGCCAGGCGGCGGCCCCTTCGGCCACCAGCGTCACCGGAATATTGTCCTGCAATAACTCCCAGGCCGTCAGGCGCGCCCCCTGCAACCAGGGCCGGGTCTCATCGGCATACACCGTCCCCAGTTTGCCCTCGGCATGGGCGCTGCGGATCACCCCCAGCGCCGTGCCGTGCCCGCCAGTGGCCAGCGCCCCGGCGTTGCAGTGGGTCAACACGCTATCACCCGGTGCGATCAGCGAGGCGCCAAACTGGCCCATTGTCAGATTGGCGGCAATGTCTTCTGCATGGATAGCCCGGGCTTCGGCCAGCAAAACCGGAAAGGGATCACCCTTTATATCATCCAGTTGGCGCCGCAACCGCTCGATCGCCCAGTAGAGATTGATAGCCGTCGGCCGGGCCTCGCCCAGCTGCTGCAGATCGGCTTCGAGTTTGTCACGCCAGTGCGCCGCTGACTCGGCGTAACGCTGTCGTGCCGCCAGCGCCACGCCATAGGCGGCGGTGATCCCGATCGCCGGTGCGCCGCGCACCACCATATCGCGAATCGCCTGAGCAACCTCGGCCACACTGCGGTAATGATTGTATTGATGTTGCCGGGGCAACAACCGCTGATCCAGCAGACAGACCGCGTCGTCATCCCACATCACCGGCTTGAAGGTGTCGTATTCTTCCAGCATAAAAAATTTCGGGGTTGCTTCGGGTTAACTATTGTAATCCGTCAAACTACTTTAAAACACGACAAATTTTATACAACGACAGGCGAAACCAGAAAATGGTCGCTTTTATCCGGTCTGTACTCTCGCAGAGTCGCAAAGGAAAACAAACTAATCCCATAGCGGGCTCTGCGTCTCTGCGAGAGATTATTTATCGTCGGCGATCCCCTTCCTCGCTCTCTGGTTCAGGATCGCTGCCGAAGAAGGTTCACTGTCGTGACAAAAAATCTTGCAGCGGTGAATCCAATGCCTGTATCTTTCCCGGCATGAAGATTGACACTCTGTTATCCGCGCGCTGGGTTCTGCCTGTCGAACCACAAGACGTGGTGCTCGAGCAACATGCCATTGCGATCCACAATGGGCGCATCGAGGCCGTTCTGCCCAAAGCCGATGCCGAACAACGCTATCAGGCAGATCATGTCCAGCACTTCGAGCAGCATGTGCTGATGCCCGGGTTGATCAACCTGCATGGTCACGCCGCCATGACCCTGATGCGCGGGCTGGCCGACGATCTGCCGTTGATGGAATGGCTGCAACAGCATATCTGGCCGGCGGAACAACAATGGGCAGGCAAGGAGTTCGTCTTTGATGGCAGCCTGCAGGCCTGTGCCGAAATGCTGCGCGGCGGCACCACCTGCTTCAACGATATGTACTTTTTCCCCGAGGAGACCGTGCGTGCGGTGGAACAGGCCGGCATGCGTGCCTGCGTCGGGCTGATTATGATCGACTTCCCCACCCCGTATGCACAAACGCCCGATGAATATCTGAGCAAGGGCATCGCTCTGCACGATCAGCTGCGTGGCAACAGCCTGATCCGCACCGCCTTTGCCCCGCATGCGCCCTACACCGTCTCCGACGAACCGTTGCAACGGATTGCTACCTATGCCGAGGAACTGGATATTCCGGTGCATATGCATGTGCATGAAACCGCGCACGAGATCGAGGAAAGCCTGAACAACACCGGCCAGCGGCCACTGCAGCGGCTGGAGGAACTGGGCCTGCTCAACCCGCACCTGCTGGCCGTGCATATGACCCAGTTAAAGACGGATGAAATCGCCCGTCTGGCGGAGGCCGGCGCGCACGTGGTGCATTGCCCCGAATCCAATCTCAAGCTGGCCAGCGGTTTTTGCCCGGCGCATGAACTGGCGCAGGCCGGGGTGAATCTGTGCCTGGGCACCGATGGCGCCGCCAGCAACAACGATCTGGACATGTTCAGCGAAATGCACAGCGCCGCCCTGCTGGCCAAGGCCGTCGCCGGCGACGCCAGCGCCCTGCCCGCCGAGACGGTACTGCGCATGGCGACCCTCAACGGCGCCCGGGCGCTGGGACTGGAACAGGAAATCGGCTCGCTGGAAGCCGGCAAATCCGCCGATGTGATTGCCGTCGACCTGGGCACACTGGAAAGCCAGCCGGTCTATCACCCGATGTCGCAACTGGTCTACACCGCCGGGCGCGAACAGGTCACCGACGTCTGGGTCGCCGGCCGCCAGCTGCTCAAAGATCGAGAACTGACCACCATCGACACGCATGCCGTTCTGGAGCGGGTATCAGAGTGGCAACGGCGCCTAGCGCTTCTGGATTAACACAGTGCCGAGGGACGAGGTACGAGGGACGAGGTGAATTTGTCGGGGCTGAATTTACATCACCCCTCCCTGGCCCTCCCCTTGAAGGGGAGGGGATCAAAACCAGATCCTGGTACCTGGTACCTGGTACCTGGTACCTCGTCCCTCGCTCCTGCCCGAAGGGCATGGGGAGGGATCAAATCCGAGCCTCGTCACTCGTACCTCGTACCTCGGCCCTGCGAATTTCTGTATACTATAATATATGAGCCAAACACACACTAACGTCGATCACCAGGAAATCGCCAAGTTCGAGGATCTCGCCTCGCGCTGGTGGGATCCCCATGGCGAGTTCAAGCCGCTGCATGAAATCAACCCGTTACGTCTGGAGTATATCGACCGGCGCGTGACACTGGCCGGCAAGAAAGTCCTGGATGTGGGCTGCGGCGGCGGCATTCTCTCGGAAGCCATGGCGCAACGGGGCGCGACGGTGACCGGGATCGATATGGGGGAAGCGCCGTTGAGCGTGGCCCGGCTGCACAAGCATGAGTCCGGCGTGGAGGTCGATTATGAGCAGATCACCGCCGAGGAACTGGCCGAACGGGAAGCCGGTGAATACGACGTGGTGACCTGTCTGGAGATGCTGGAGCATGTGCCCGATCCCGCCTCAATCGTTCGCGCCTGCGCGCAACTGGTCAAACCCGGCGGGCATGTGTTTCTCTCCACCATCAACCGCAATCCCAAATCGTACCTGTTTGCCATCATCGGCGCCGAGTATGTTCTCAAGCTGTTGCCCAAAGGCACCCATGATTATGCCAAATTCATCCGTCCCGCCGAGCTGGAAAGCTGGGTACGGGCCGCCGAGCTCCAGACCCGGGAGCTGACCGGCATGAGTTACAACCCGCTGACCAAAACCTATTCCCTCGGGCACGACGTCAGCGTCAATTACCTGTTGCATACCCAGAGGGCGTTAGGGCGTTAGGGCGTTAGGCGTTAGGCGTTAGGCGTTAGGCGTTAGGCGTTAGGGCGTTAGGCGTTAGGCGTTAGGCGTTAGGCGTTAGGCGTTAGGCGTTAGGCGTTAGGCGTTAGGCGTTAGGCGTTAGGCGTTAGGCGTTAGGCGTTAGGCGTTAGGCGTTAGGCGTTAGGCGTTAGGCAACGATGGTGAGCCGGTTGGATTTCCTGTCAACTACCTAACGATTTCACCATCTCACACTCTGTCGCTCTTACGGCCTCACGATTTCACTTCACAAGGGAGACGCGGACATGGATAAGCCGCATAAACAATTACATGCATGGAACATTTCAATGCAACTGGTCAGTGAAATTTATCAACTGACCCAGGGCTTCCCCGATAATGAACGCTTTGGACTAACCCAGCAGTTACGCCGCGCAAGCATCAGCATAGCCTCCAATATTGCTGAAGGCGCGGCGAGAACCGGAATGAACGAATTTCGACACTTTATCAGCATTGCGCGAGGCTCCGTCAGCGAAGTTGACACCCAGATGGATATTGCTGAAATATTGGGTTACCTTACGGCACCTCAGCGTGAAACAGTGGATCAAACTTTAAAGCGTGTTGATAAATTGCTCTAATAAGTTGCATCAATCCCTAAAAGCGTGAAATCGCGAGATAGTGAGAGCGGAAGTTCGTTACACAACATGACCAGCAAAAGCAAACCAGTCAGGGCTAAACCACCTTCTCACGAGCTATCGACCTCGCGACCTCGCGATCTCGCCAGCTCACGCGCCATCCGAACCGTTCTGTTTGACCTGGACGGCACGCTGGCCGACACCGCGCCGGATCTGGCCCATGCGCTCAATGCTGTGCGCCTGAGCCACGAGCTGCCCGCGCTGCCGTTCGATATGATCCGTCCCGTGGTATCGCACGGCGGCAAGGCATTAATCGAGCTGGGCTTTGCCCAAACCCATATCGACGCGGACTTCGAGACGTTACGCCAGCAACTGCTACAGCATTATCACAGCAACCTGGCAACCCACACCGTGCTGTTTCCCGGCATAGCGGCATTGCTCGACACCCTCGAAAGCCGCGGCCATAACTGGGGCGTGGTGACCAACAAGCCCGGCTGGCTGACCGATCCCCTGCTGGAGGCACTGAATCTTGACCAGCGCGCCAGCTGCGTGGTCAGCGGCGATACCCTGCCCCAACGCAAACCCGATCCCGCACCGCTGTTGCATGCCTGTGAACAGTGCGGCAGCGAGGCGAATCAATGCCTGTACGTCGGCGATGCCCGGCGGGACATCGAGGCCGGGCGTCGTGCCGGGATGCAGACACTGGTTGCCCTGTTCGGCTATATTGGCGAGTATGAACAGCCGGATACCTGGGGCGCCGACGGGATGGTGGAATCCCCCGAAGCGATCCTGCAATGGCTAAGTTAAGTAGTTTTGAATGTTGAATTTTGAATTCTGAATTAAATGTGCTTTCTTCAATTCAAAATTCAAAACTCAAATATGAGGGGCAGGTCACGTTGGCGATAGCCTACGTGACAATTCCTCAAGAATAGAGCGTCAGGTAGCGCTGCGCGCAACCTGACCTGCGACTAAGTTAAGCAATTTTAAATGTTGAATTTTGAATGTTGAATTAAATACGATTTCGTCAATTCAACATTCAAAATTCAAAACTCAAAATTGAAATATGACTCAGGAACTGATTTACGCCGCGATTGCTGTTGGCTCCCTGCTGGTCGGGGCGCTGGCGGTTTATCTGTGGCTACAGGGGCGCATCAACGCTCTGCAACGGGAGAACAGCGAGCTGAGCACGACGCTGGAGCTGGAGCGTCGACACGCCGAGGAGAAACTGGAAACGCTGACCCAGGCGCGCGAGCAGCTCAAGGAAACCTTTTCCTCCATTTCCAGCCAGGCGTTGAAACACAACTCCGAGGAGTTCCTGCGTCTGGCGCAACAGAATCTGGAAAAGTTCCAGAACGAGGCCAAGGGCGATCTGGCGCAGAAGGAAAAGGCGATCGAGCAACTGATCAAGCCCATTCGCGACTCGCTGGAGAAGACCGAACAGCAGATCCACAGTATCGAAAAAGAGCGCAAGGAAGCCTACGGTGCGCTGCACAAGCACATCGAAACCATGAATCTGACCCAGCAGGAGTTACGCAACCAGACCCATAACCTGGTTCAGGCTCTGCGCCGCCCGGAGGTACGGGGTCAGTGGGGCGAGCTGACCCTCAAGCGGCTGGCGGAGCTGGCCGGCATGGTCGAGCATTGCGACTTTTATCAGCAGGAGAACATCCAGACCGACGAGGGCCGCCAGCGGCCGGATATGATCGTGCGCATGCCCGACGGGCGTGAGATCGTGGTGGATGTCAAAACGCCACTGGATGCTTATTTAAGTGCCATCGAAAGCAGCGACGAGGAACAGCGCAAACAGCACATGCAGCGTCATGCCAAAAATGTCCGCCAGCGTATCAACGAACTGCACAGCAAGGCGTACTGGAGCCAGTTCAGCCAGTCTCCGGAGTTTGTGGTGTTGTTTATTCCCGGCGATCAGTTTCTCAGCGCGGCACTGGAAACCGATTATCAATTGATGGAAGATGCACTGAGTAAAAATGTGATTCTCGCCACGCCGACCAGCTTTGTCGCCCTGCTGCGCGCGGTGGCCTACGGCTGGCGCCAGGAACAGCTGGCCAAGAACGCCGAGCAGATCAAGAAGATTGGTGAAGAGTTATACCAGCGCCTGGCGACCTTCACCGGCCATTTGCAAAAAATGGGGCGCAGCCTGGATACGACCGTCAAACATTTCAACAGCACCGTCGGTTCGTTTGACAGCCGCATCCTGCCCAGTGTGCAGAAGTTTCGCGAGATGGGGATCAGCTCCAGCAAGGAGATCGAGGCGCAGGAACAGGTCGAAAGCGGCGTGCGTCAGATCGACACCGACATCGATAACGACCAGTAGCCTAGTCTTCCTTGAGTTTGCCCTTGATGCCAGACCCGATTTCCTCGACTTTCTTACCGGTCCGCTCCATCGCTTCGCCGGTACTTTCCTGCAAGCGTTGCTTCAGGGTAGGCTCATCGATCGGATTGCTCAGCAACGGCTTGCCCTTGCCAATGTTAACGCCAAACCACAGCCCGACAGCCAGACCGATGATGACGCCAGAGAGGAGCAGTTTGAGTTTTTTCATTGTCTGATACCTTATTATTTATGATGTTCTTACAATACCACAGACCACTGTCATGACAAGCGACAAACTGGCCGACGCCTATGCCCACTGCGCGGCAATGGCGCGCAATCATTACGAGAATTTCCCCGTTGCCAGTCGCCTGCTGCCGGCGCGCATTCGCCCGGCGGTGACCGTCATTTATGCCTTTGCCCGCCGCGCCGATGATGTCGCCGATGAGGGCGATTTGAGTCGTGAACAACGACTGGCCCGACTGGATGAGTACCGGCTTCAATTGCAACAATGTCAGACGGGGGAATCGTTTGATGATCCGATCTTCATCGCCCTGCAGGATGTGATCACCCGCCACCACCTGCCCATCGAACCGTTCCGGCGATTATTGCAGGCCTTTGTTCAGGATGTGGAGAAAACCCGTTATGCCGATTTTGGCGAGCTGATGGATTATTGTCGCAATTCAGCGAACCCGATCGGCGAGCTGCTGCTGCACCTCAATAATGCCGCCAGCGAGCGTAACCTCGGCTATTCCAACGCCATCTGTACCGCCCTGCAGTTGATCAACTTTCTGCAGGATATCGATCAGGATTACCGGGAAAACAACCGGATTTATTTGCCACAGGACGAGATGCAGCGCTTCGGTGTCAGCGAACAGCATATTGCCAACCGTACGACCGATTTTGCCATGCAGGGGCTGATGCGCCAGCAGATCGAACGGGCCCGCCGGCTGCTTGAATCCGGCGCCCCGCTGGGATTGATCCTTGGCGGACGTTTTGGTTTCGAATTGCGGCTGATCATCGCCGGCGGGGCCCGCATTCTCAAACATCTGCACGAGAACAGTCGCGATGCGTTCGCCCGCCCGCGGCTCACCTCGCGTGACAAGCTGGCCATGATGGCACAGGCGGCCCTGCCCCGCCTGTCTGGCCGCAAGCGCCCGGGTAAACCGGGCGGTGGAATCTGATACACTGGCCGCATCATGACCCCCGATCAATATTGTCAGGACAAGGCCGCTTCCAGCGGTTCCAGTTTCTATTACAGCTTCCTGTTTCTCCCCCGCCACCGGCGCCGGGCGATTACCGCCCTGTATGCCTTCTGCCGGGAAGTCGACGACGTGGTGGACGATAACAGGACACCGGAAGTGAGCCGGGTCAAGCTGCAATGGTGGAAGGATGAAATCGATCGTCTGTTCGACGCTCAGCCACAACATCCCGTGACCCAGGCCTTGCAGTCGGCGATCACGGGGTTTGATCTGCCTCGCGAATATTTTATCGAGATCATCGATGGCATGGAAATGGATCTCGAACAACACCGTTATGCCACGTTCAAGGAACTGTCGCTGTACTGTTATCGGGTCGCCAGTGTGGTCGGGTTATTATCGGCGGAAATTTTCGGTTACCGGGATCGCCATACGCTCAAATACGCCCGGGATCTGGGCCTGGCGTTTCAGCTGACCAATATCCTGCGTGATGTCGGCGAAGACGCCCGCCGCGGGCGCATCTATCTGCCTCAAGAGGATCTGCAGCGCTTCGGTGTACGGGAAACGGATCTGTTACAGGGCCAGGAATCCGCCGGATTTTATCAACTGATGGCCTTCGAGGCACAACGGGCCCGCGAGTTTTACCAACGCGCCCATGCCCATTTACCCGACACCGATCGGCGTGCCCAGCGTGCCGGCCTGATTATGAGCCGCATTTATGAGCGCCTGCTCGATGAGCTGGAAAAAGACGGCTTTCATGTCCTGACCCGGCGTATCAATCTGACCGCGCTGGCCAAGTTGTGGCTGGCCGGGACCACCGTCTGGCACGAACGGCGCCGATGGCGACGCGCCCCACCGGACAGGGAACAGTCCCGATGAAACAGGCCCCGGTGGTGATCGTCGGCGGCGGCTGGGCCGGCCTGGCGGCTGCGGCGGACCTGGCCGCTCGCGGCCATCAACCCCTGCTGCTGGAAGCCGCCAAGCAACCCGGCGGCCGGGCACGCAAGATCGCGTTCGCCGGCCAGGCTGTGGACAACGGACAACACCTTTTTATCGGCGCCTATCATCATACCCTGCGCCTGCTCAAACAGTTTGATCTGCCTGTTGACGAATTATTCGAGCGCCGGCAATTGCAGTTGACCCTGCAATACCCGCAGGGCCTAAAACTGTCCCTGCGCGCCCCTCGCCTGCCCGCTCCCTTGCACCTGTTGTGGGCCCTGCTTGGCGCGCAGGGACTGTCGGCCCGCAATCGCTGGCAGGCCCTGAAATTTGGCTGGCGCCTGTCGCGCTACAATGTGATGCCGCAAACCGATCAATCCGTTCTGGCCCTGTTGCAACAATGGCAGCAGCCACAGGACCTGATCGAAGCCTTCTGGACCCCGTTGTGCCTGGCGATTATGAATACCCCGATCGAGGAAAGTTCCGCCGAGTTATTTGTCAGGGTATTGCGCGATGCGTTTATGCACCAGCGGGCGGATTCGGATCTGCTGTATGCACGCCGCGATCTCGGCAACCTGTTCAGCGAGCCCGCCACGCAATACATCGAACGCCAGGGCGGCGAAGTGCGACTGGGACGGCGGGTCTTGCAGTTGCATATCGAACAACAACAAATCCAGGGCGTCGTTACCGGCGACGGCGAAATTCAGACCTCACAGGTGATCCTGGCGGTGCCGCCGCGTGCGGCTGCCGCCTTGTGTGAATCCCATCCCGAGTTGACCGGCTTACAGCAACAGTGTAATGCCTTCGAATACGAACCGATCTGCACGATTTACCTGCAATACCCCAGGCAGGTGCAATTACCGCAACCCATGCTTGGCCTGCTCGGCGGGCTGGGCCAATGGCTCTTCGATCGACGCCTGTATGGCCAGAATGGCTTGCTGGCGGTAGTAATCAGTACCCGGGGTAAACACATGCGCCTGACCAATGCCGAGTTGATCGCCCGCATCGCCGGAGAGTTACAAGGCCATTTCCCCGACTGGCCCGCGCATGAGCAGGCCATGGTGGTTCGGGAAAAACGGGCCACTTTTGCCAGTCGGGTTGGCATTAACCCGCAACGCCCAGACGCTCGCACCGCCATCGACGGCTTGTGGCTGGCCGGGGATTATACCCGAACCGATTATCCCGCCACGCTCGAAGGCGCAGTCAAAAGTGGGTTACAATGCGCCACCCTGGCCCACCGGGCACTTCATACCTGAAAACAAGACGGTTTTTCATGACAACATCACTCATTGATTATCAGCCTGCCGCGGATCTGTTGCAGGATCGAATCATTCTTGTCACCGGTGCCGGCGACGGTATCGGCGCCGCCCTGGCCACTTCACTCGCGGCCCACGGCGCGAGCGTGATTCTGCTGGGACGAACGGTTAAAAAACTGGAAAAAGTCTACGATGCGATCGTCGCCGCCGGCTATCCACAGCCGGCCATCGTGCCGCTGGATCTGGAAGGCGCCACGGCCGATCACTATCAGGAACTTGCCGACTCCCTGCAACAGGAGTTCGGTCGCCTGGACGGGCTGGTGCATAATGCCGCCTATCTTGGCGCGTTAATGCCGGTGGAACATTATGATCTGCAATTGTGGGCCCGGGTATTGCAAATCAATCTGACCGCGCCGTTCCTGCTGACCCGCGCCGTTTTACCGTTATTAAAACAGTCAAAAGCGGCGTCGGTAATTTTTACCTCCGCCAGCGAGATCCAGGGCGGGCGCGCCTACTGGGGCGCCTACAGCGTGAGCAAGGCCGGTGCCGATAACCTGATGCAGATCCTGGCCAGCGAACTGGAAACCAACACCCCCATCCGCATCAACAGCCTCATCCCCGGCCCGGTACAGAGCCAGACCCGTCGCACCGCCTTCCCCGGGGAAGATCCCAACCAGCACGCCACCATCGAGCGGATCCTGCCCGCCTATCTCTACCTGCTCGGCCCCGACAGCGAAAACGTCAACGGCCAGATCCTGCAGGCGCAAGGTACTAGCTGAGGGTGCTGTAAATAACGCAAAGGACGCAAAGACGCCAAGAACGCAGAGAAATATTTATTCAAAATAAAACTCTAGCATTACATTAATGCCAGGGTTTTGGTTTTAGAAGCACCAGGTTTTTATAATCGTAACTTTGCGTCCTTTGCGTTAATTCCCAGAGCATACAAAAATGAGATTATCCCCAGAGATCTACATGGACTTCCTGTTCTTCGAGTTCCATAGGTCAGGTTGCGCATAGCGCTACCTGACATTCATGCCTGTAAATAACGCAGAGAACGCAAAGAAAACGCGTGCTCAAATAAGAAACCCGGCTTCACAGTCATGCGAATACCGGGGTCCTTTAAACAATTCTACCAATTTTTATTTTGAACTCTGCGTCCTTGGCGTCTTTGCGTCCTTTGCGTTAATCCTCAGAGCCTCAAAACATGGAACTAATCCCAGAGATCCACATGCACGCCCTGTGCTTCGAGTTTGTCGGCCCGGGCGGAGATGTAGCGCTGGAAGTTGGGCTGTTCCTTGTAGGCGCCGGAGGCGACGTAGTCCATCACTGACTGGACGTGGAAAGCACGCAGATAGGCCTCGGCACGGAAGACCTCGTTACCGCTGTTATCGAAAAACACCAGCGTCGGGGCATATTTGATATTCAGTTCGCCGGCCAGTTTTTTGGCGGTGGTGCGCTTGCCGTCGGGACCGACGACTTTTTGATCGCTCCACATATCCAGGCGTACCACGTCAAAACGCTTCAGCTGTTCGCGGGTTGCCTCGCGCGGATAGATATCTCCGTGCAGCTCGTCGCAGGCCTTGCATTGCTTTTGTTCGAACATTAACAACAGGGGTTGTTCCCTGCTGGTCAGTTTTTCCAGGTTATACGGTGGTCCCATCAGGAAATCGGCCTGGTGCAATTTGCCGCTGGCTTTCTCGCCGCCCTGCTGTTTGTAATACTCACGAAAACTCAGCTGGTTTTCTTTTTTCTGGCTGACGTATTCCAGGGCCGCCATGAATTTGTTCGGTGCATAATAGCCGTTGATGCGCAGCACGACCTGGCCGTTTTCATTCATCATCAACAGCGTCGGGGTAAACATGACCTTCAGGTTCTCGGCGAACTTCTTTTCGGTCAGCATATTGCCATTCAGATCGGTCACTTCCCGGTCGCCCCACATATTGATGGCGATGACATCGAAGTTTTCCTGTGTCACATCGGCAATATTTTTCTGACCGAAGTTATCCTGCAGCAACTTGGCGCAATAGGGACAGCCATCCTGATAAAAATAGAGCATCAACCGCTTGTCCTGCTGCGCGGCTTCTTCGATATCCTCGCGAATATCCAGGAATGAGTTTTTGAACCAGGCCGGTTTCTCGTGATAGCCCGGGTTGTTCATTCCTTCATCCAGCCCCTCACCGTCGGCGGCCAGCGCGGGTTTGCCGGCCAGCAGCAACAGCGCCGCCGGGACAATTATCCAGAATTTCTTCAGCAGCATGTTCTCCCCCTTTTGAATCGCGATGCTGATTCGTTTTTTTAGACCGCACTGTTACCCAGCCGTTCCGGAAAAACAAGTCCGCAGGCGTCAGTGAATTGACGTCCTGACACGCCGCCCCATAAAGCAGTTGTAACTCTTTGTTTTTAATATATTTAAAAGCTTTTACATGACTGGCACACTTTTCGCATATTGAGTCCAGCAATGCATGTGAAGGGCGAAAACATGGCGATAAACAGTACAACAGGCAGCCAGGACACTTCCGTCACCGCCGGGAATCTCGGCCAGGACCAGCTTGGCATTGCGCCAACGGACCTGCAACAGACGCTGGAGCTGGCGGGTCTGCTGCAAACGACCCTGGAAATCAATCAGATACTCGGGCATTTTCTCGACAACGCACGCATTCGGGTCGATTTTGACAGCGCCCATTACAGTTATGACGCGCTGGGCATGGAATTCGAGCAGGGGAGCCGCAAGCGGCACAGTTGTTCCTACCGGCTAAAACTTGCCGGTGAATTCCTCGGCGAGCTGGTTTTCACCCGCCGCCAGCGGTTTGCCGAGGAGGAACTGCAGAAGATCGAAAATCTGCTCTGCCAGCTGATTTACCCTCTGCGCAACGGGATCTGGTATCAACGCGCCCTGCATGCGGCCCATTTCGATCAGTTGACCGGCGTACACAACCGGGCGGCCTTCGACTCCAGCCTGGTGCGCGAGGTCGATCTGGCCCATCGGAACCAGGTGCCCCTGTCCCTGGTGGTGACCGACCTGGATGACTTCAAGCTGATTAACGACGAGCACGGCCATGCCGTGGGCGATGACGTGCTGCGTATCTTTGCCGAAACCCTGATGCTGAACATGCGCAGCAGCGACATAGTCTATCGTTACGGCGGCGAGGAGTTTGTCATCCTGTTGAGCAACACCGACCGGACAGGTGCCGAACTCGTCGCCCAGCGCCTGCGTGAAGCGGTCAACCGGACCCTCTTCAGCTCTAAAGGGTTGAATATTCCGGTCACCGCCAGTTTCGGCGTTGCCAGCCTCGGCCGCCAGGATGACAGCAAGTCCCTGTTCGACAAGGCCGATCATGCCATGTACGAGGCGAAAAAAGCCGGTCGCAACCGGGTCGTCGCCTTCTTTGCAGAGCAGGCCAAACAGAGTGAAGTTAGCTGATCGCCGGAATTTGAACCCGGTCACACCCGCAGACTGTTGCCGAAAGGCAAACCGGCTATACTGGTAGCCAAACCCGGCCCCGGCAGCAACGCTAATGAATTATCTGCAACAACTGGAAAAAGTCCTCGACAGCCGCTTCAAGCTGGTCAGCATCGAAACCTACGATACCGACCGGGTCAGCGAACTGTTCACCCAGCTCAGCCGCTTCAGCAACAAGGCCTTTTACATGCACCTGCCGGATGAAGGCATGCATCGTTTGGGGGCCGCCCACATCACCCTGCCCCGCACCCGTACCCCGCTGGAAGTACTCGAGCATATCGACAATACTCCCCATTTCGGGATTTATATCCTGCGCGATTTCAACGCGGCACTGGAAGACAAGAAAGTCGTCGACAAACTCAAACAGATCGGCGCCGGTGAGCAACGCAAGGTAGTCATCCTGCTGAGCGAATACATAGAACTGCCCAAAGAAATCAAACCCTATACCCTGCGCTCCAAGCACCAGATCAAACAGGCGAGCTGACGCCCGCGCCTCGCGGGCGAGTTCCGAGGAACGAGTCACGAGTGCCGAGGAACATCAAACCCCGGTTAGATAGCTCGTAGGAGCGGCTCCGCCGCGATAGAACTTATCGTTACGTACAACCTGTCGCGCCACAGGCGCTCCAACGGTGCTTTATTTAATCTTTACCACTTTTCTCGTATATGGCGGAAAATAACGCGGAGGACGCAAAGAAAATCATTTCCGTTATAAGTAAAACTTTGCGTTCTCTGCGCCTTTGCGTTCTTTGCGTTTTCCCAGCGTGCAGGAAAAGTGGATTTTATCGTTTAGCCTGGCGGGATGTTTTTTTACGGGATTGTTTTTTGCGAACCGTTTTCTTCCGGGTTGTCTTTTTCGTTGAACGTGGCGATTCGGGCAGGGCTTCGTCCATGCCGACCATGGCCAGGACGTGGTTGATGTCTTTCTCACCGAGTTCGCGCCATTGGCCCTGCGGCAGGTTGCGGGGCAGGAACAGGTTGCCGAAGCGGGTTCGGATCAGGCGGTTGACCGTAACCCCGACGGCGTCGAACAGGCGTCGTACTTCGCGGTTGCGACCTTCGTGCAGCAGCACGTAATACCAGTGGTTCACACCCTGTCCGCCCCCGTCGACGATGTCGTCGAACCGTGCCGGGCCGTCATCCAGTTGCACACCCTCGCGCAGCTGTCGGTAATGGTCGTCGGAAAGCTCGCCCAGCACGCGCACGGCGTATTCCCGTTCGATTTCAGAGGAGGGATGCATCAGCCGGTTGGCCAGTTCGCCGTCGGTGGTAAACAGGATCAGGCCGGAGGAGTTGATATCCAGGCGGCCGACGATGATCCAGCGGCCGTTTTTGACCGGCGGCAATTTGGCGAACACCGTCGAGCGGCCTTCGGGATCGTCCCGGGTACAGATTTCACCTTCGGGCTTGTTGTAGGCGAGGATGCGGCGCGGGGCGAGGTCCAGCGTCCGGCGCACCGGCTTGCCGTTGAGCCGGATTTCATCCGTCAGTTCGACCTTGTCACCCAACCGGGCCGGCTTGCCGTTGATCTCGATGCGGCCCTGCTCGATCCAGGATTCGATCTCCCGGCGAGAGCCATAGCCCGCCTGGGCCAGGACTTTTTGTACGCGTTCAGCCATCGGGTGTCAGTGCTCGGCGCTCAGCACCCGGGTCGTGCGGCTCTCGTCATTGTCGGTTTCTTCGGGCTCATCACCGGCGTCGGACTCGCCCTGCGCTTCGACTTCAGCTTCGATTTCGACTTCAGTATCGGTTTCAACGTCATCGGCTTCATGACCGATGGTTTCGTCAGCGTCATGGCCGGCGGCTTCGTCGTCAGCGTCATTGATCGCTGCCACCTCATCCGGGTGTTCGGCTTCAAGCGGTTCATCCGGGGCGTTCTGCATTTGCGAGGCGTCTTCACCCTGCTGGCTTTCCCCCCAGTCCAGTTCGGCATTGATGGAATCGATATCGCGCAGTTCCGCCAGCGGCGGCAGATCCTGCAGGCTTTGCAGATTGAAGTAATCAAGAAATTCCCGGGTGGAGGCGTACAGCGCCGGTTTGCCCGGCACATCGCGATGGCCCACTACCTTGACCCATTCGCGTTCCTGCAGGGTTTTGATGATCTGAGTGCTGACACTGACGCCACGGATCTCCTCGATCTCGCCCCGGGTGATGGGCTGGCGATAGGCGATCAGCGCCAGGGTCTCAAGCACGGCGCGGGAATAGCGGGCCGGCTTTTCCTCCCACAGCTTCGAAACCCAGTTGGCGTAATCCTGTTTCACCTGAAAACGATAACCGGAACCCACCTGGCGCAATTCCAGGCTGTGATCGGCATAGTCTTCCTGCAACGCGGCAAGCGCCGCCTTGATCGCCTCAAGGTCAGGCGCATTGTCGTCGTTGAACACCTCCTGTAACTGGTTGAGGTTCACCGGATCGTCGGCGGCAAACAGCACGGATTCGATGATGCGTTTGAGTTCCTGTTCAGTCATGGATCATTTCGGCCCTGGTTGTCCCTGATTACTCGGGGTTGTTCTCGGCTTGTCTGGCTTTGACATGAATCGGTCCGTAGACCTCGGTCTGGACCATTTCGATCAGGTGTTGTTTGAGCAGCTCCAGAATCGCCAGCAGCGTCACGACCACGCCGCTGCGTCCCTCTTCGAGGCTAAACAGCGCGTTGAAATCGGTAAAGCTGTCGGACTTGACCGCCCCCAGCACCCGCGACATGCGCTCGCGCACCGACAACGGCTCCATCTGGATATGATGGTGTTCATACCTGGAGGCCCGGCGCATGACATCGGTAAACGCGGCCAGCACATCCTTGATATCCACTTCCGGCGGGGTACGCACCACCTTGAGATCGGGCGCCTTGACCTCGGCAGGAAATACATCGCGCCCGACCCGCGGCAACTCGTCGATATCCTCGGCGGCTTTTTTGAAGCGTTCGTATTCCTGCAGTCGACGCACCAGTTCGGCACGCGGATCGCCCTCTTCTTCTTCCTCGCTGACCGGCCGCGGCAGCAGCATGCGCGATTTGATCTCGGCCAGCATGGCCGCCATCACCAGATACTCGGCGGCCAGCTCCAGACGCAGTTCGCTCATCAGCTCCACGTACTCCATGTACTGGGCGGTGATGGTGGCGATCGGCAGATCGAGAATGTCCAGATTCTGGCGCTTGATCAGATACAGCAGCAGATCCAGCGGCCCGGCGAAGGTTTCCGCCAGGAACACTTCCAGCGCATCGGGGGGAATATAGAGATCCTTGGGCAGCACCGTCATCGGCGTGCCCTGCACCACGGCGAAGGGCATCTCCTGCTGCTCGGGCGTCTCCTGGCTGTCGTGGTGCTCGATGGTGTCGGTCATGAATCAGCGATACTCCAGGCCCATGGCCTGCCGGACTTCCTGCAGGGTCTGGCGCGCGGTATCCCGGGCCTTGTCGCAGCCTTCGGTGATAATCTTGCGCACCAGTCCCGTATCCTGTTGATATTCCATGGCGCGTTCGTGGATCGGTGCCAGCTCGGCCTTGACCGCCTCGATCACCGGCGCCTTGCATTCCAGGCAGCCGATGCCGGCGCTGGTGCAGCCCTGCTGCACCCAATCCCGCACCTCGTCCGGGGAGTATACCTGATGGAGTTTCCACACCGGGCATTTTTCTGGATCGCCGGGATCGGTGCGTCGCACCCGGGCCGGGTCGGTCGGCATGGTGCGCAGTTTTTTCTCGATCTCGGCGGGATCTTCGCGTAACGAGAGGGTATTGTGATAGGACTTGGACATTTTCTGCCCGTCCAGACCGGGCATCTTCGGCGCCGGCGTCAGCAGACTGTCGGGCTCGGGCAGGATAATCCGGCCGCCGCCTTCCAGATAACCGAACAGTCGCTCCTTGTCGCCCAGGGTGATGTTCTGTTGATCGTCGAGCAGCGCCTGGGCGGTGTGCAGCGCCTCATCATCGCCCTGCTCCTGAAAACGGCGTCGCAGCTCCTGGTAGAGCTTGGCGTTTTTCTTGCCCATTTTCTTGATCGCCGCCTCGACCTTTTCCTCGAAGCCCGGTTCGCGACCATATAAATAGTTAAAACGGCGCGCCACCTCGCGGGTCAGCTCCACGTGGGCCACCTGATCCTCGCCGACCGGGACCAGCCCGGCCTTGTACATCAGGATATCGGCGCTTTGCAGCAGGGGATACCCCAGAAAACCGTAGGTGGCCAGGTCCCGCTCCTTGAGTTTCTCCTGCTGATCCTTGAAGCTCGGCACCCGCTCCAGCCAGCCCAGCGGGGTGATCATCGACAGCAGCAGATGCAGCTCGGCATGCTCCGGCACCCGGGACTGGATGAACAGGGTGGCCGAGCCGGGATTGACGCCCACCGAGAGCCAGTCGATGACCATCTCCCAGACACTCTGCTCGATGATCTGCGGATCCTCGTAGTGGGTGGTCAGGGCATGCCAGTCGGCGACGAAGAAAAAGCACTCGTACTCGTGCTGCAGTTTGATCCAGTTTTTCAGCACCCCGTGGTAATGGCCCAGGTGCAGGGCGCCGGTCGGCCGCATGCCGGACAGCACACGTTGTTTCTGATTGGGCAAAGCAGTCAATTCAGGCTCCAGAATAGAAATCGCCGGCCATGCCCGGGGCACAGCCGTGCTGATAGTCGGCCGTCACCGGCCACGGGGATCATCATTATCATTGTTCTGTCGTACCGGGCACCCCCGCTGGACAGGCCGGGCATTATACCCTGTTGGCCCCTGTAGCGGGCAAATCGGGGTGATTCAGACGCTCTCGAACGGCGCCGGGTCCCCCTTGCCCTGGCGAATCACCCGGGGCAGCTCGTCGGTCATATCGACCACCGTGCTGGGGTCGAAGCCGCAATGACCGCCGTCGATGACCAGGTCCACCTGGTGTTCCAGCTGCTCGCGGATTTCCTCCGGGTCGGTCAGGGGCATCTCCTGACCGGGCAGGATCAGGGTGGAGCTCATGATCGGCTCACCCAGCTCGGCTACCAGCGCCTGGGCAATAGGGTTGTCGGGAATGCGAATCCCGATGGTGCGCCGCTTGGGATGCAGCAGGCGGCGTGGCACCTCGCTGGTGGCATTGAGAATAAAGGTGTACGGCCCCGGGGTATGGCTGTTGAGGATCCGGAACAGGGTATTGTTGGTCAGCTTGGCATAGGCACTGATCTGGGAGAGATCGGCGCAGACCAGGGTGAAGTTGTGCTTGTCATCGACCCGGCGAATCTGACGAATGCGCTCCATCGCCTTTTTATCTTCCAGATGGCAACCCAGCGCGTAGGCCGAGTCGGTGGGATAGACGATCACCCCGCCCTGGCGCAGCAACTCCACCGCCTGGCGAATCAGCCGCGGCTGGGGCGTTACCGGGTGGATCTGGAAAAACTGGCTCATGCCGCCACCTCGCTGCAGCGAGCCCAGGCGTCAGACTCCCAGACGGGACGACAACCGGCCGGCAACTCGGGCAGGCGGCCCAGATCCCGATAGGGATTTTCCGGACCGTGGTAGTCGGAACCGCTGGAGGCGGCCAGGCTCCAGGTCTGGCTCAACTGGCCGAAACGCAGCATATCATCACGGCTGTGGCTGCCCGAGACCACCTCCAGCGCGGCGCCGCCCAGTTCGCCAAATTCCCCCAGCAGCTGGCGCAGGCGCGTGGCGTTAAGCTTGTAGCGGGCCGGATGCGCGATCACCGCCAGTCCGCCCGATTGGCGAATCCAGCCCACGGCCTGCTCCAGGGTTGCCCACTCGCCAGGCACATGGCCCGGCTTGCCCTTGACCAGATAGCGTTTGAAGACCTGCTTCAGATCCCGCGCGTGGCCCTGTTCCACCAGGTAACGGGCAAAATGCGTGCGCCCCACCAGTTCCCCGTCGGCATAGCCGCAGGCACCGTCATAGGCCCCGGCGATACCGGCTTTGGCCAGCCGCCGGCCGATCTCCTCCGCCCGCCAGCGGCGAAAATCGAGTTGCCGGGCAATACCCCCCTGCATGGCGGGATGCCCGGGATCGATGTGCAGGCCCACAATATGCAGGGTCTGGTGCGCCCAGCTGACCGACAGCTCGATCCCGGGGATCAGCCTGAGGCCCTGTTCACGCGCCGCCACCCGGGCCGCTTCAAGGCCGGCGGTGGTATCGTGGTCGGTCAACGCCAGCTGGTCAATGTCCCGCCCGGCCGCCCGGGCGACCAGCTCGGCGGGACTCAGGGTGCCGTCGGAGGCGGTGGAATGGGTATGTAAATCGAATCGCTCTGTCATGGTTTCTGCATCGGGATCTGCTGGATGACCGGCCATCATCCGGTAATTTCCGGTTTTGTGCCAGTGTAACGTGTCCGACGGGGAAAACGGGACCCTCAATTTTGGCTCATGCCTGGCGTGGCTGAAGGCCTGCCCGTGCCTGTGTTAAAGTTTGGATATTCAATACCTGCCACAACGCGGTGAACAAAAGCCATGAGCATTGTCGAGATCGATCTCAACGCCCTCGCCGACGTGGTGGAGGAAGTCACCGCCGCGCTCGACCAGGCGTATCGCGACAGCCCGATCGAACACAGCGAACTGGACAAGCCGCAGGTCGTTGGCGAGAACCTCAAACAGTTTGCCCAAATGGTGCAGCATGTCGATGCCCAGTACCACGGCACCACTGACGGCAAATCCCGCGAGGCCCTGCCCGACAAGTTGCAGGATCTCAGCCAGCTGGGCGATTACGGTCTCTCCCGGCTGGCGGAGCTGAGTGAATGGGCCCGCCTGCTGGAACAGGACGAGTTACAGGTCACGCTGGATGAGTTATCGATCCCGATCGCCCTGTGGACCGCGCGTAACATCGGCAGCCTCCAGGAGCTGCGCAGCGTGGTGGATGCCCTGTCACGGATCGCCAACCAGACCCAGGATGAGGACTTCCTTGCCGAGTTAAGCGGCATTATGGATGAGATTGCCAATGCCGCCGCCCCGCAGGTCAAGGCCGACGAGGACAAGAGCCATGCCGGGCGTCCCTGGCGCATGCTCAACCTCAACCATGGTATCGTCGCCACCCGGACCCACGATCCCGCCATTATGGAATCGGTCTTCGAACAGATCCTGTTGCGCCTGCCCGAGGATGCCCCGACTTTTTTCCGCGAGGGCATGGAACAGGTAGCGGCAATCGATTATCCGGGTCATGTGCGGGAAGTCATGGAAAAATATTATCAAATGACCAATAATCCGACTCTGCATTGAGCCTGCTCATTCTCCTGACATTCAACGCTGGACTGCCATGAAGTTTCTGTTTGATTTTTTCCCCATACTGCTGTTTTTCATCATCTACAAGCTGTATGGCATTTACCCGGCCACCGCCGTGGCGATTGCCGGTTCGATTTTGCAGAACGCGTTTTACTGGTATCGCCATCGCAAGTTCGAAAACATGCACCTGGTGACTCTGGGGCTGATCATCATACTGGGTGGCGCCACCTTGTTGTTCCAGAACAAGACGTTCATCATGTGGAAGCCCACCGCGGTTTACTGGGCCTTTGCCATTGCCTTTATCGCCAGCCAGTTCATCGGGGAAAAGCCGCTGATCCAGCGTATGATGGGCCATGCCATCGAAGTACCGCCGCGCATCTGGCGTAATGCCAATTTCAGCATGGCCCTGTTCTCGGTGTTACTGGGGGTCGCCAACCTGTATGTGGCCAACTTTTATTTCGTGGCCGAACAGGCCCTGATCGCCGCCAGTGAACAGGCAGTCAACCTGGAAAACTGCGCCGCCACCTATAGCGGCACGGCGGTGGAACTGTGCCGGCAGGCCAAATCCATGGAATCCATCTGGGTCAACTTCAAACTTTTTGGTATGCTAATCCTGAGTGTCGTCTTTCTGATCGGCCTCGGTGTTTATCTCTCCTTGCACGTCAAGGACGAAGAAAACAAGGACGAACTGGCAACCTCAACCGAACCGGGTAACGACGCCTGATGTTATACGCCATTATCGCCCAGGATAACGACAACAGCCTGGAACAACGTCTGGCCTCGCGCCCGGCACACGTGGAGCGCCTGCAGCAGCTCAAGGATCAGGGGCGCCTGATTCTGGCCGGCCCGCATCCGGCCATCGACAGCGAGGATCCCGGCCCGGCCGGTTTCAGCGGCTCGTTGATCGTCGCTGAATTTGCCTCGCTGGAGGATGCCCGGCAGTGGGCCGATGCCGATCCCTATGTCGCCGCCGGCGTCTATCAATCCGTTACCGTCAAGCCTTTTAAGAAGGTGTTTCCGTAGCCACATTCATCAAGTTAAGGAATCTCGATTATGTTTAAACCCAATACCTGCTCATCCGTCTTTGCGCTCATCGCTGCCGCCCTGTTATTCAGTGGCACAGCATTTGCGGCCGATCCGGTCGCTGTGGTCAATGGCGAGCCGATCTCGCAGCAAACCTACGAGCGGTATCTCAAATACCGCAGCCAGCAACAAGACGGGCAATCCGGCCAGGTCAATCGCGAAGCGTTGATCAATGAGCTGGTTAACCGTCAACTGCTGTTGCAGGAAGCCAAAGAACAGAAGCTGCATCAAAACCCGGACATCGCTTTTCGCATCAAGCAGCTGGAAGCCGACGCGTTGATCCAGGCCCTGATCCAGAAACAGGCCCAGAGCAGCCCGATCAGCGAAGACGAGCTCAAAAAGGAATATGAACAGCGTGTTTCCGCCAGCAATGCGAAAGAGTACAAGGCCAGTCACATCCTGCTCAAAAGCGAGCAAGAGGCCAAAGACGTCATCAAGGAACTGGACAGCGGCGCGGTATTTGCCGATGTCGCCAAGGCCAAATCCACCGGGCCCACTGCCAAAAACGGCGGCGACCTTGGCTGGTTCAACGCCAATCAGATGGTCCCGCCCTTCACTCAGGCCGTGGCCAGGATGGATAAAGGCAGCTACAGCAAAACCCCGGTCAAGACCCAGTTCGGCTGGCACGTCATCAAGCTGGAAGACGAACGCAAGGTCACTCCGCCCAAGTTCGAAGAAGTCAAGGAGCAGCTGCGCAGCATGAAAGGCAACCAGCTCATCCAGCAATATGTTATCCAGCTTCGACAAGACGCCAACGTCGAAATCAAGTAAACCAAAAAGCCCCGCAATGCGGGGCTTTTTTCTATCCTCAGTCGGTCGCGGCAACAACCGTTTCAATAACGCCTTTTAAAGCGCAAGATACTGATGACGCAGTTCGGTATTATCCAGTACCTCCTGGGCCGAGCCATCGAATACGACCTGCCCCATATCAAGAATGACTGCCCGATCGGCCAGCTCCAGTGCGGCAATGGCATTTTGCTCCACAATGATGGTGGTAATGCCCAGTTCCTTGATACTCTGGACGATCTTTTCGATTTCCTTGACGATGACCGGCGCCAACCCTTCGTAGGGCTCATCGAGCAATAGCAGCTTGATGTCGCGGGCCAGAGCACGAGCGACTGACAGCATCTGCTGTTCACCACCGGAGAGCGTGGTGCCCTCCTGATGACGACGCTCGCCGAGACGCGGAAAATGATCGTAGATACGCTCCAGCGACCAGCCAACGGGTTTGGCAATTTGCGCCAGTTTGAGGTTCTCCTCCACCGTAAAACCGGGAATAATGCGCCGGTCCTCCGGCACCAGGCCCACACCGGCCTGCGCCGCCTGATAGGACTTCATGGTATGCAGGGGCTGGTGATCCAGCCAGACTTCACCATGACGCAGCTGAGGGGAACCGATCTGTGCGATGCTGCGCAGTGTCGAGGTTTTGCCCGCCCCATTACGCCCCAGCAGCGCGACGATTTCCCCTTCGCGCACATCGAAGTTGACCCCCTGCACGATATAGCTTTCGCCGTAATACGCATGCAGGTTCCAGCAGGAGAAAAAGGCCGGATCGGAGCCGGTACCGCGAACGGTATGTTTTTCAGCCTGTTTACTCATTGTGGGTACCTCCCAGATAGGCTTCCTGGACCCTGGGGTTGCCACGGATCTCATCCGGTGTTCCTTCGGCGATAATCTGGCCCTGTGCCAGTACCGAGATCTTGTCCGCCAGGGAAAACACCACCTGCATGTCGTGCTCGATGATCACCTTGGTCATCCCCCGCTCCTTGATGTGCTGCAAAGAGGCGATGGTCGCATTGGTGTCGGCGCGCGACATGCCGGCAGTGGGCTCATCCAGCAAAAACAGTAGCGGGTGCTGCACCAGGCCCATGGCCAGTTCCAGGCGACGCTTGTCGCCGCGCGACATGGTGGCCGCGTGCATGTGCTTTTTCTCGAGCAGGTTCATCTCCTTGAGGGCCTGCTCCGACTCGTGCAGGATATCGGTTTCGGCATCCATGCGCACAAACGGATTGAGTTTGAACGAGCCATCGCGTCTGGCCAGCGCCGGAATCATCACATTCTCCAGTACCGTCAGATCGTGGAAGATCTCCGGCGTTTGAAACACCCGTACTACCCCGGCCTGATTGATCTCGTGAGCGGATTTGCCGGTAATGACCTCGCCGTTAAATGTCACGGTACCGCGATCCGGTGCCAGCCGACCGATACAGACATTCAACAGGGTGGACTTGCCGGCCCCGTTGGGGCCGATAATGGCGTGGGTCTTGCCTTTTTCCACTTGCAGATTGACATCTTTCAGGGCATGCAGCCCGCTGAAGCTCTTGTCCACGTAGGCAATGTTTAAAACGATATCCGATGCCATGGGTCAGTCCTCCACCTGTGAGCTGTCCGCTTCATCGGACCCATGTTTTCTCGCTCGCCAGCGTCTGGCGATACGTGACAGACCATCCATCAGCCCCCCGGGCAAAAAGATCACGATAATCATGAACAGCGCACCGAGTGTCAGATGCCAGCCTTCGCCAACAAAGGGGTGAACGATGGTGACAAGGAAATTCTCGATAAAGCCCGGCAGGAACGAGAAAGCCTCGTGCAAGGCGGACTCATTGAATGCGGAAAAGATATTTTCCGAGTATTTAATCAAAGCCGCACCGATGATCGGGCCGAGCAGGGTTCCCGTTCCACCGAGGATGGTCATCAACACCACTTCACCGGAGGCGGTCCACTGCATGCGCTCGGCTCCGGCCAGGGGATCGGTCACGGCCAGCAGCGAGCCGGCCATCCCGGCATACATGCCGGAGATGACAAACGCCCACAGCAGATACGGCCGGGTGTTGTAGCCGGTGTACTGCATGCGGCTTTGATTGGATTTGATCGCACGCAGCTTGAGACCGAAGGGTGAGCGGAAGATCAATACCGAAAGATAAAATCCTAAAATCAACATCACCGCCGAAAAATAAAAGGCCGGATAACCCTGCATGCCGATGCCAAACAGCGAACCGATGGGTGAACCATCATGAGCAGTACCCAGCATGTTGTCGATGATCCGCGGATCGTCGCGCAGCACGCGCAGTCCGGTTTCACCATTGGTAATGGGAGTCAATACCGAATAGGCCAGTTTGTAACTCATCTGCGCGAAGGCCAGAGTGAGGATGGCAAAATAGATGCCACTGCGGCGCAGACTGAGAAAGCCGATCACCACCGCAAACAGCCCGGCCAGCAGGGTGGCCAGGATCACCGCCGGAATAACATTCAGCGAGAGCAGCTTGAACGACCATACCGCCGTGTAGGAGCCTACCCCGAGAAAAGCCGCGTGACCGAAGGACAGGTAACCGGTCAGGCCGAACAGAATATTATAGCCGATCGCAAACAGCCCGAAGATGGCAAACTTCTGCAGCAGATCGGGATAACCCGCACCGAAGGGTTGTAACCACAACGGCGCCAGCAAAACCACGGCGGTGAAGCCCAGCATCAACAACCTGTCATTACGTGAAAGACTGAACATCTTCACCGCTTATTCCTCCATTACACCTTTCTGGCCCATCAACCCGCGTGGGCGAACCAGAAGCACAATTACGGCAATTAAATACACAATGATTTGATCCAGGCCGGGTAACACCGACTTGATCTCGTTCATGGAGGCAAAGGACTGGAGAATGCCCAGCAGAAAACCGGCTGCTACCGCCCCGGGCAGGGAGCCCATGCCGCCCACTACCACCACAACGAAGGACAGCACCAGAAACTCCATGCCCATGTGATAGTCCGGTGGCACGATGGGTGTATACATCACCCCGGCCAGGCCGGCCACCACCGAGGCAATACCGAATAATATGGTAAATCGTCGCTCCACGTTGAGCCCCAGCAGGCTGACCGTCTCCCGATCCGACATGCCGGCACGCACCACCATGCCAAAAGTGGTATAGCGCAGAAAAGCAAATACCAGCCCGATAACCAGCAGGGAAAACAGGAAGTACACCAGCCGCCAGTACGGATAGGCCACCGATTCCCCAAGGCCCAGCCAGACACCAATCGGCGCGGTACCCGACAACATTTCCGGTGCCGGGGTGGGAATGGGGTTGGCACCGTAAAAGGTCTTGATGACCTCCTGTATCACGATGGCCAGACCGAAGGTCACCAGGATCTGTTCGGCATGCGTGCGCTTGTAAAAGAACTGATACAGACCACGCTCAAGCACCAGACCGATCAGCAACATGACCGGTATAGCCAGAAAAATCGACAGGGGCACCGCCCAGTCGATAATCATGCTGCCGGTATCGCCCCACCAGATCTCCAGGTAGGGGACTTCCTTGTAGGCATCGAAGAAGGTGACGCTCTCGTCCTTTACCTTCCTGGAGATGGTCAACAGCTGCTGGAAGCTGACCGCGCAAAAGGCGCCGAGGGTGAATTTGGCGCCATGGGCAAAGTTAACCACACCCAGACTGCCAAATACCAGAGTCAGCCCCAGTGCGATCAGGGCATACGCACTACCCTTGTCCAGGCCATTGAGGATCTGCAGTACAAATGCATCCACGTTACATTTACCGATTTCGTTAAGCTGACAACGATGACCTGTCGGCTTATACCGGCAGGTCGCAAATAATCAGACACCGGCCCGCAAATCGGGCCGGTGCCTCGGGGTAAGACCGCAAACGTTTTATTTGCAGCTACCCAGTTCCCCGCCGAAGATGGAGGGATCGTACATGACCTGCTCGGTCGGTACCTGTTTGACCACCTTCAACAGGTCGAACTGGTTGGAGGGGTTATCGTTACCCTCTACCACCAGCACCGGCTTGAAGCACTGATGGTCAGCACCACGATACAGCGTCGGGCCGTTGCCCAGGCCGTCGAACTGGAAGTCCTCCAGCGCACTGATCACCTCACAGGGATAGAAGGTGCCCGCGGTTTCCACGGCATTGGCATACAGCAAGGTCTGCACATAGCAGGTATGCGCCGCCTGCGAGGGCGGAAAGCCATACTCCTGGCCGAAGGACTTGACGAAGGCCTGTGAAGCCGCGTCCTGCAACGCCCAGTTCCAGTTAGTACTGCCAAGGATCCCCTTGATGTTCTCGCCGGCACCCTGTGCCATCAGACGTGAGAACAGCGGGACCACGATCTGGAAGTCCTTACCGTTGACCTGCTTGTCGCGCAGACCGAACTGCACGGCCTGGGTCAGGGAGTTGACCATGTCCTTGCCGTAGTGGTTGAGGATCAGCACGTCCGCACCGGAGTCCAGCACCGGGGTAATGTACTGGGAGAAGTCACCGGCACCCAGCGGCGTGCGAACGGTTTCAACCGTCTGCCAGCCCAGCCCTTCGGTAGCGTTCTTGATGGACTCCTCCTGGGTCCAGCCCCAGGTATAGTCGGCCGTCAGATGGTAGGCCTTGCGATCAGTGCCATAACGCTCCCCGAGCACCGGTGCCAGGGATTGGCCGGACATATAGGCATTGAAGAAATGACGGAAGCCGTATTTACGCTTGTCCTTGCCGGTGGTGTCATTGGAATGGGTCAGACCGGCCATGAACATCACCCCGGCCTCGTGACACAGCGACTGTACCGCAACGGCCACGCCCGACGAGGAACCACCGCTGATCATCAGGGCGCCGTCTTTTTCGATCATGCGCTTGGCCGAGGCACGTGCCGCGTCCGACTTGGTCTGGGTATCGCCGGTCACATAATTGACCTTCTTGCCCAGGATACCGTTGCCCTGCAGGGCCATCGGTTTCATGGTATTGAGCATACCGCCGTCGCCTTCACCGTTGAGGTGTTTGACGGCCAGCTTGAAGGCGCGCAACTCGTCAGCCCCCTCATCGGCATAAGGCCCGGTCTGCGGAACATTAAAGCCCAGGGTGATCGCCGCGGCTTTGCCGGGGTTATTGACGAAATCCTGCGCCCAGGCATTGCGAACAAAAACGGTTGGCGCCATACCCGCGACACCGAGTGCTGCCGTTGACTTGAGAAAGTTACGACGCTTCTTGTTGAAATCATCACTCATAGTCTGGTTCTCCTCCAGCTGGTGTGGATTGGTAAATATTTCCTCCTGCCCCGAGGTCACGAGAAATACAAGCGACGAGCCCCGGTGTGTGGCGATATTGCTCCGCAACTGTAGAGCGGCCTGTAAACTAAAGCAATAACTGTTTGATATGAATGCCAATACATTGTAAATTCATGGCTCGAATTTTCGACTCTTATGTAAATAATTGACAACTTTCGCGAGGCGATACCGCTCATGACTGCAGCTGCGATTGGTTACAAGATCCGCGAGCGACGCAAGGAACTGGGTATAACCCAGGCCGCCCTGGCCAGGGAGCTGGGAATTTCCGCCTCTTACCTGAACCTGATCGAGGCCAACAAACGCGCGGTCGGCGGCCGACTCGCCACCCGACTCGCCGGCGCCCTGGACCTGGAGGTGGGGGAACTGACCGGCATCACCGAGCAGCGCCTGCGCGACGATCTGGGCGAACTCGCCGCGGACCCGCTGCTGGGCCACATCGATCTCGAGGCCAACTACGCCGATCAAATCATTGCCCGTAACCCCAACTGGGCCCGCCTGATCCTGGCACTGTATCGCGCCTACCTGGACAGTAACCAGGCGCTCTCCCTGTTGAATGATCGCCTGAACCAGGATCCGTGGTTGCAAGCCACCATGCATACCATCCTCACCCGGATCACCAGCCTGCGCTCCATCTCCGAGATCCTGATCAGTGACGGCACGATTGACCCGCCGCAGCGCAACCGGTTTGAAACCATGCTGCATAACGAGAGCACCCGGCTGACCGACACGACCCAGGAGCTCGTTGCGCATTTCGAAGAGCAAAACAATCTGGATCCCTCGCTGGCTGCTGCCGAGCAGGTGGACGATTTCATCATTGGCGAGCGCAATTACTTTCCGGCAGTGGAAGAGGCCGGGCTGCAACTGCGAAGGGAACTGGAGCGCCTCGACAGAAGCAACATTGATGCGGCACTGGTGAAGTATCTCGAAGAGAAGTTTGCTATCCGAATCCAGACCAACGCTTATGATCAGTCCCCTAACGCACTGTGGCACAACCAGAGCTATTTCGATAAAGACAACCGGGTGCTCTGTTTTCTGGCCAACGCCCCGCCCACCACCCGGCGTTTCCAGACCATGCGGGTTGCCGCGCAACTGAGCTTTGGGGATACCCTGAATTCCCTGGTCGCCGATCCCAGATTGACCACCGACGCCGCCCGGGCCCGGGCGCGGGGGGCGCTCGCCAGCTACCTGGCCGGTGCCGCGCTGTTCCCCTACACGTCCTTTCTGGAAGATGCAGAACGCCAGCGTTACGACATCGAGATATTGCGCCAGAAATACGAGGCCGGCTTTGAGCAGATCTGCCATCGGCTGACCACACTGCGGGCACCCGGGGCCGAAGGGGTGCCATTCGCATTTTTGCGCGTCGATCCCTCGGGACATATTTCCAAACGCTTTCCCCTGTTTGGCCTCTCCCTGCCGCGCTTCGGTCATGCCTGCCCGTTGTGGCCCGTGTTCAGCGCCTTCCAGACACCCGGTCGGGTGGTTCGTGAGCTGGGGGAGTTCCACAACGGCAACCGTTTTTTAATGATCGCGCGTACGGTCACCAAACGTGCCGCCACCTTCCGCGCCCGGCCGGTCATGTTCTCGGTCATGCTGGCATGCGAGGTGCTGCATGCCGATCGGACGATCTATGCCGAGGGCATCGACCTGCGTGCCCCCGGGGCGGCCGTGCCGGTGGGGTCAACCTGCCGCCAGTGCCAGCGGCTTGACTGCCAGCATCGCCAGGAACCGCCCATCACTTCGGGGCGCGCGGCCCGCCAGACGGTCTGAACAGGCGTTCCGAATGCCAGTCCAGGGAGATTGCTTCGCCACGTTGTTCCTTGCAATGACACCACTATTTTGGTCATTGCGAGCAAAGCAATCTTTTGAACAAAGTGATCAGGCATTCGGAACGCTTATACAGGGCATCGAGCATTCAAATCGGGCACGGTTACTGATAGATTGTGTTGACAAACACCCGCCTTTGGCTGACCGGGCGGGAAAGAAATGCAAATCGAATAATGACATCCTGGAAAGGGAGGCCGTGCGTGAGCGGACAGATACTCATTGCTGAAGATGAACCTTATATCGTCGATGCACTCAGCTTTATCCTGCGCCAGGCCGGCCACACAGTGACCGCCGAATCCGATGGCAGCGCGGTGCTGGAGGCGTTGCGCAAGACCCGGCCCGATCTGCTCATCCTGGATATTATGCTACCGACCAGAAATGGATTCGAGCTACTCAAGGAACTCAAAGCCGACGAGGAATTCAGACAACTACCGGTACTGGTCCTCACAGCCAAGGGTCAGGCCAAGGATCGCGCCATGGCCGAGCAGCTCGGCACTGATGCTTTCATTGCCAAACCGTTTTCCAACGCCGAGGTACTGCAGTGCGTGGAACGACTGATCGGACAGTCACAGAGCGCGGCGTATGATCACTAGAGCCCCCAAAAGTGCGGCATCGCTGCTCGCGCTGGGTATTGCGCTGCTGCTGCCGCCGCTTGCGCTGATTTTTGCCAGACAGATTACTCTGTGGGGGATCCCCTTGCCTGTATTTTATATCTTCGGGCTCTGGCTGGTATTGATCATCGGGATATGGCTGATATCGCGACAGCTGAAGCCCGACTCCACCGGCTAAGCAGTTAGCAGAACATGCTCAGTACCAACTTCGTCCTGCTTATTGCTCTCGCCTATGTGGTGATATTATTCGTTCTGGCGTTTGTCAGTGAACGTCGGGCCCGGGCCGGCCGTGATCGGCTGTTGCGTTCCCCCCTGGTGTATACACTTTCCATTTCTGTCTATTGTACGTCCTGGACGCTGTTCGGTGCCGTCGGCTCCGCGGCCCGTAACGGACTGGAATTCGCCACGATCTATCTGGGACCAACACTGGTGTTTGTCGGCTGGTGGTTCCTGCTGCGAAAGCTGGTGCGAATCGGGCATGCATACCGCATCACCTCGATCGCCGACTTGATCTCCTCGCGCTTTGGCAAAAGCGCCGTACTGGGCGTTCTGGTGACCTGTATTGCCGTGATTGCCGCAACCCCCTACATTGCCCTGCAGCTCAAGGCAGTAACAGCCAGCTTCGAAGTATTCAATCTGGCCAGCGACAACAGTGCTTCCACTTCCATCATTGCCGATACCGATCCGGGTTTTTGGGTCGCACTGACCATGGTACTGTTCACTATCCTGTTTGGAACTCGAAACCTCGATGCCAATGAACATAACCCGGGAGTAGTGGCGGCCATTGCCTTTGAAGCGATTGTCAAACTCTTCGCCATTCTGGCCGTGGGCCTGTTTGTTGTTTTCGGGATCGCCGGCGGGGTGAATGAGGTCTTTCAATTGCCCACGGCCGAGCGCATCATTTATGACAATGAGCTGTTCGGCTGGCGCTGGATTAACATGATGGTGCTCTCGGCCATCGCCATTGTTTGCCTCCCGCGCCAGTTTCAGATTACCGTGGTGGAAAATTCCGATGAAAACCACCTGCGCACCGCGGCATGGGCCTTTCCCCTGTACCTGTTTTTAATCAGCCTGTTCGTGTTGCCCATCGCCATTGTCGGGACCGCCCTGCTGCCGCAAGGAACGAACCCGGATATGTTTCTGCTCACTCTGCCATTGTCGGCTGATCAGAATCTGCTGGCATTACTGGCCTTTATCGGCGGCTTCTCCTCGGCCACTTCCATGGTCATCGTCTCGAGTATCGCCCTGTCCATTATGGTCTCCAATCACATTATCGTGCCACTCCTTCTGCGTATGCCACGCCAGAACCTGAATACCAGTGGAGACATCAAACATCTCATGTTGATTACCCGACGCATCTCTATCGCGGTGATCCTGTTACTCGGTTATCTTTATTTCCATCTCAGCGGCGAATCCGACGCGCTGGCGGCCATGGGACTGATCGCCTTCGTCGGTGTCGCCCAGTTCTTCCCCGCTATGCTGGGTGTGTTGTACTGGCGTAATGCCACCACCAGAGGAACGATTGCCGGCCTCTCCGTCGGCTTTATCCTGTGGATCTATACCTCATTCATCCCGAGTCTCAGCGAAGCCGGCGGCGCGCTGACCTCACTGGTCGAATACGGACCATGGGGGATTGAACTGCTCAAGCCCCAGGCGCTGTTCGGACTGGAAGGCATGGACCCGCTGGTTCACTCGGTATTCTGGAGCCTGGGCAGCAACGCCGCGCTGTTTGTCCTGGTGTCGGTATGGACGACGCACCGGCCACTCGAGAAACTGCAAAGCGCATTATTCATTGATGTATTTCGCAATCTGGTGGGCAGCGAAGCCCAGGTGATACACCGCCACGCGGCAATCAAGGATCTATACAAACTCACCCAGCGCATTCTCGGCCCGGCGGAGACCCACAAGCTTTTCGAGGAACTCACCGGCGGCGAGTTGATCCTGCAACAACTCCCTCCCCTGGATGCCAAAGGCATCGCGACTATCGAGCGGCGTCTGGCCGGTAATATCGGTGCCTCCACGGCGCACGCACTGGTCTCCCAGATTGCCACCGGTGAAACTATCAGCATGGACGAGATCATCAAACTGGTGGATGAAACCCAGCAGGTCGTCGAGTACAGCCACCGCCTGGAACAACAATCAATACAACTGCAAGCCACCGCCGATGAGCTACGCAGTGCCAATCTGCGCCTGCATCAGCTCGACGCCCGGAAGGACGAATTTCTCAGCCAGGTCAGCCACGAAGTCCGTACCCCCATGACCTCCATTCGTTCTTTCGCCGAGTTGTTATTGAACATCGACGCGCTGTCCAACGAACAATCCCAACGGTTCATCCGCATCATTCATGAGGAAAGCCTGCGACTCACCCGACTTCTGGATGAAATCCTTGAGATGAGTCACCTGGAACAGGGCCATCTGCAGATCGAATCGACTCCCGTCAATCCGGAAACTCTCATCGATCGCGCACTGGATACCTGCCACGGCCTGGCGGAACAACACCAGGTAAGGCTCGTTAGCGGCGAGCGCGCCGCGCTTGCGCAGGTACGCGGCGATGCCGAACGACTCTATCAGGTACTCATCAACCTGCTAACCAACGCTATCCTGTATAACACCAATCCCCAGCCGTGGGTCCAGGTGGAAAGCCGAAACATCGGTAGTCATTACGAACTGGATATCATCGACAACGGACCGGGCATTGCGGATATCACACAGGTATTTGAAAAATTCAGCCGCGGCAACCAGAACGCCGCCAATCCTCACGGCAGCGGGCTCGGTCTTGCCATCAGCCGCCGTCTTGTCCAGAAAATGAACGGCGAACTGGCTATCGTTAACAGCAGCGACCGGGGAACCCGTTTCAGACTACGATTGCCGCTGAACGACGAAAAGACTGGCGGCGATTGATATTTTGGCAGTTGGCAGTTGGCAGTTGGCAGTTGGCAGTTGGCAGAAAAATAGTCCCGTCGTTCTTGATTTGAATCAACTTGCTAACTACCAGGAAAAATATTCACCACGAAGGCGCGAAGTCACGAAGTTTTAATTATTTATTCTTCGCGACTTCGTGCCTTCGTGGTTTGCTTTTCAGTTCCGCACCATTGGCATCCCGATCATTTTTCGATGAGAGGTAGGCCGGACATAGCGCAGCGGTGTCCGGCAACTTGCTATTTAATCAAATCCAGAAATGCCGCCTCATCCAGAATTTCCACACCCAGCGATTCCGCCTTGTCGGCCTTGGAACCGGGATCGGCACCGACCACGACATAATCGGTTTTTTTGGAAACGCTGCCGGTCACCTTGGCGCCGAGTGCCTGCAGCGCGGCTTTCGCGTCGTCGCGGCTCATGCTCTCAAGTGTGCCGGTCAAAACAAATGTTTTGCCATTGAGCGGCAGTTCCTCGGCCGGTTTGACTTCAATAGTTTCCCAGGTCACACCCGAGCGGATCAGTTTTTCGATCACTTCCTGGTTATGTTTCTGTTTGAAGAAGGTCAGAATACTCTCGGCGACGATGGGGCCGATATCCGGCACCGCCATCAACGCCTCCTTGTCGGCCTTCATCAGGGCATCCAGCGAACCGAAGTGATTGGCCAGTGAACGTGCTGTCGCCTCGCCCACATCATGAATCCCCAGCGCATAGATAAACCGTTCCAGGGTTGTGTTGCGGCTTTTTTCCAGAGCGTCGATCAGATTCTGCGCCGACTTGTCGGCCATGCGTTCCAGCTGTACCAGTTGGTCTTTCTCCAGGCAAAACAGATCGGCCGGATCATGCACATAATCTTCATCCACCAGTTGATCCACCAGCTTGTCACCCAGTCCCTCGATATCCAGGGCACGACGTGAGGCGAAGTGTTTGAGCGCCTGCTTGCGCTGGGCGGCACAATAGAGGCCACCGGTACAATAGGTGACCGCTTCCCCTTCATGGCGGACGGTTTGTGAGCCACAGACCGGGCAGGTTCTGGGCAGGTGGTATTTTTTCAGTTTGCCTTCACGTTTGGATTCGACCACGCTGACCACCTGCGGAATCACATCCCCGGCGCGGCGAATGATAACCGTATCGCCGACGCGCACATCGAGGCGATCGATCTCGTCCTGGTTATGCAGGGTGGCGTTGCTGACCGTGACACCGCCAACATGCACCGGTTCGAGACGCGCCACCGGGGTCAACGCGCCGGTTCGCCCGACCTGCACGTCGATGCCGATCAGTCGGGTCATCTCCTCCTGGGCGGGAAACTTGTGGGCAATAGCCCAGCGCGGGGCCCGGGAGACATAGCCCAGTGCCTGTTGTTGATCCACGCGATTGACCTTGTAGACCAGCCCGTCGATCTCGTAATCGAGATTGTCGCGTTTTTCCTGCATTGTCTGGTAGTAATCCAGACAGCCCTGGATCCCCTCGACCACCCGGGTCTCGGGGTTGGTGCGCATGCCCCATTCACGTAACTGTTCCAGAATTGCACTGTGGCGATCCGGCAGCTCGGCGCCCTCCACCAGCCCCGCGCCGTAACAAAAAAACGATAGCGGACGTTTGGCGGTGAGCCGCGCATCGAGCTGACGCAGGCTGCCGGCAGCAGCGTTACGCGGATTGGCGAAGGTTTTCTCCCCGGCTTGTTCGCGCGTTTTATTGAGCTGCTCAAAACCCTGCCTGGCGATGATGACCTCGCCGCGCACCTCCAGACGTGCCGGGTAATCGGAACCCCGCAGCTTTAGCGGAATCGTCTCGATCGTGCGCACGTTCTGGGTGACGTCCTCCCCGGTGGTACCGTCACCACGGGTGGCGCCACGGATCAGTTTACCGTTTTCATACAACAGACTGATGGCCAGTCCATCGAGCTTTGGTTCCACGGCATATTCAATGGTATCGACCTGCAGCTTCTCCCGGGCCCGGCGATCGAATGCCTGGACCTCATCCTCATCAAAGGCATTGCCCAGCGACAGCATCGGCAGTTCGTGTTTGACTTCCTCAAAGGCGGATAACGGCGTCGCACCAACCCGCTGGGTCGGGGAATCGGGGGTGACCAGTTCAGGATGCTCGGCTTCCAGATCCTCGAGCTCGCGCATCAGGCGATCGTATTCCGCATCCGGGATCTCGGGATCGTCCAGCACGTAATAGCGGTAATTATGATAATCAATCTGCTCGCGCAGCTCGTTGATACGGTGCCGAACTTTGTCGCTGGCATTCATTATGCGTGACACTCTGTATTTGAGATTATTCTGTAGAACAAACCACGAAGTCTCGAAGACACGAAGAAGTAAAAAACTTCGCGCCTTCGTGTCTTCGTGGTAAAGCTTTTCTCGCCCCTAGTGACTCGTCCCTCGACCCTTGCCCCTGGGGCGCTGTTTCTGCAGGCCAGCCATTTTGCGGCGGAATAAAAAGGACTCGATCTGTTCCTTGAGGTGGCCGATGGTCTGCAGGGTAAGGAGGTTGCGTCGTTCGTCGCACAGGTCGCCGCCCAGTTGTTCGGCCAGGTTGCGGCCGGTTTTGAGCATCAGCTCGAAGGCTTCGCGCGAGTCGATCGGCGCGGGCAGCTGCATAAACAGGGAGACTCCCGGGGTCTGTAGTTGCTCGATGGCATGGAGGTCGAATGTTCCCGGTTCCACGGTATTGGCCAGGCTGAACACGGGACGTCCGCCCCCCTGTTCGGGATAGCGATGAAAAATCATCATCTCGCCGTGGCGCAGATCGTTGGCGTACAACGCATCGAGAATATCCATGCCGGCAAACTGCCGGCCCGCTTTGGCCATGACATTGAGGACGATCACCAGGGATTCGCCGTCGTCCTCTTCGGCATCAACGGCACTGAGACCACTCAGGCTGGCGACATCCACATCATCGTCGCGACGGGCATGCCATGACATTTGTGACAGGGCCTGCAGATCCTCGTCGTCCAGATCATCGTAGTAATTGTCCCGTGATGCGGTCGTGTTGACGTCATCGCTGTCATTGACGCGATGCCGTCCAAAGGTCGGTAAAGAGAGACGCGGAAGACGCAGGAAGCCGGGCCAACGCAGTCTCTGCCCGGAACGCAGGCGCATGACCAGATAGAAAATCGCGACGAACGCGACACCGATTGCCAGCAGGGTCAGCCGCAGCGGATCCATATCAGCACGACCTTGTTATGAATATGAATTGAACGTCACCAGTACCGGACTTTTTAATCATTCTCTCGCCGAGCTGCAGAAACGTTTATGCCCGTTGTTTGGGTGCAAAGTGAAACCTGTACATTCTTAAGATGACATTTGTTGCCTCTGCGTACTCCGCGCCCTGGCGAGAGTGACTCAACTCATGCCGAAGCGAGTTTGGCCGCTTCGTCGACGTCCACCGCGACCATGCGCGAGACGCCCGGTTCGTGCATGGTGACGCCGGTCAGGTGGTTGGCGACTTCCATGGTGACTTTATTATGGGTGATGAAAATAAACTGTGTTCTGTCCGACATGTGCTGCAAGAGATCACAATAGCGGGTGACGTTGGCATCGTCCAGCGGCGCGTCGACCTCGTCGAGCATACAAAACGGCGCGGGATTCAGTTCGAAGATGGCAAAGACCAGGGCCACCGCGGTCAGGGCTTTTTCGCCGCCGGACAACAGGTGAATGGTACTGTTGCGCTTGCCGGGCGGACGCGCCATGACGGTGACGCCGGTCTCCAGCAGATCCTCGCCGGTCATCTCCAGGTAAGCATGACCGCCGCCAAACAGGCGCGGGAAAAGATCCTTGAGCCCGCTGTTGACCTTGTCGTAGGTCTCCTTGAAACGGGTCCGGGTCTCCTTGTCGATCTTGTGGATCGCATCTTCCAGGGTCTTGAGGGCCTGCACCAGATCCTCGTTCTGCGCATCCAGGTATTTCTTGCGCTCTGACTGCTGTTCGTACTCCTCGATGGCCGCCAGGTTGATCGGCCCCAGGCGCTGGATCCTGGCTTCCAGCTGTTCGACGTTTTCCTGCCACTGAGTGACTTCGGCGTCTTCCGGCATCTCCTGCAACAGTTGCTGCAGTTCGAAACCCGATTCGGTGATCTGTTCTTCGAGCGTCTGGCGGCGAACCTTGAATTCCTGCTGGCTGATGCGGATCTGCTCCAGGCTGGAACGCACTTCCTGCACCTGCTGTTCGGCCGCGACACGCTGTTCCTCGAATTCGCGCATCTGATGCTCGATCGCTTCCATCGCCTGGCGCGCCTCACCCAGCTCGGTTTCCACAGCCACGCGTTTGTCGAGCTTGTCGGTCAGCTCCCTGTTCATCTCCTCCAGCGGCGCCTCGCTTTCAGCCAGCGCCTTTTGCAGCTCATCACGACGGGCGGAGAGCTGGGTGAGCTGGCTGTCGAGGCGTTCCCGGGCCTGCCGGGTGGAGTTCAGCTCGGTGCGCTCTTTTTCGGCGCGCAGTTTGATCTCGTGGGCTTCGCTGCGCACGCTCTGGGCCTGCTCGCGGGCCTGTTCCAGGGTATTACGCAGTTCATCGCGACGGTTGCTCAGCTGTTCGCGCTGTTGCTCCAGACCGGACATGGTATCCAGCGCCGTTTGCAGACGGCCGCGGCACTCCTGCAGCTCCTGTTTGTCCCGCTCGATTTCGGTGTGCAGATCCTGCTGTTCTTTTTGCAGCGCCTGCTGGCGGGCCTGGGCCTGCTCCAGCTGGTTCTGGCGCGCCTTGAGATCGGACTGCTGTTCGGCCTGGCGGCGACTGGCCTGATTCAGCCGGGCCTGGGCATCGTCCCGCTCCTGCTCCAGCTCACGCAGCCGTTCGCGCTCGCCTTCCAGCTGTTCCTGCAGGGCCTGCACACGGCCGCTCTCTTCCTGAATCCGGGTATTGAGCGCCTTGAGCTCCTGCTCGCGCTTGAGAATGCCGGTTTTCTGATCCTGCTCCTGGTCCTTGACCACCCGCAGCCAGTTGGGCCCGAGCCAGATCCCCTCGCGGGTGACGACCGACTCCTGTGCCGCAAGGTCGGCCCGCAGCGAGAGCGCCTCGGCCAGGGATTCGGCGGCATACACCCCGCCCAGCAGGGCATCCAGTTTCCACGGCGCGGAAACCTTGTTCAGCAACGGCGTGCCGCTGGCCGCGCGGGTCTCCGGACCCGGAGCCTGGGTGTCGAACAGGGTCAGGGTGCCTTCCTGCAGGCTGCCGAGCACTTCGGCCAGCGGATCGACCCCGGCCACGCAGACCGCTTCCAGATGCCCGCCCAGCACACATTCCACGGCCCGTTCCCAGCCGGCTTCGACGTCCATCTCCTCGGCCAGGCGCGGCGCATCCTGCAACTGTTGACCGCTGAGCCAGTCGTTGACCGCCCCCTCGTCCTTGCCCAGCGCCGCCTGCTGCAGCGCCTCGAGCGAGGCACTGCGACCGCGCAGATCCTGCAACCGGCTACGGGCCTGATCCAGGTCGGCGTTGACCTGGTGGCTGGAATCGCGCAACGCGGCGATCTGATCCTGCTTTTCAGTCAGAGACTGCTGGGCCTGATTGACCTGTTCGCCGGTTTGTTCGAGCTGTTGTTGCAACTCGGCCACTTCCTGCTGTACACGCTCCGGCGATTGCTGCTGCAAGTCCTGCTCGGCCTTGTCCAGCCGTTGCTGCAGCTGGGTCAGTTTCTGCTCCAGATGCTGAATACGGGTGCGCTCCACCTCGGCCTGGCGGGCCGGTTCGGCGGACTGCTGATTGAAATCTTCCCAGGCCTGCTGCCACTCCTGCATCGCCTGCTCGGCCCCCTGCAGGGCTTCGGTGGCGGTCTGCTCGCGCTGCTCTGCGGCCTGCAGATCCGGTTCAATCATCTTGAGCCCGGCTTCCAGCTCCTCGATCCGTTTGCGATCCGCCTCCACATGGACCTGGGCATCATTCCAGTCTTTTTCCAGCTGTTGCAGATCCTGGCTCTGCTGGGTGCGACGCTCCCTGGCGTGCTGGATGGACTGTTCCAGCCGGGCGATATCGGCGCCAATACTGTAAAACCGGCTCTGGACTTCGTTGAATTTGTCGCTGGCCTCGGTATGCAGGCCGCGCTGCTGTTCGATCTCGGCCTCGATATGGCGCTGTTTGGCCACCGCGCCTTCCAGGGCCGTCTCCTGTTCGCGCAACTGGTTATCGCTCTGGCAGGCCTGCTCGTCGACGCCCTTCCAGCGCAGCGCCTGGAGCTGGGCGCGCAGCAGGCGTTCTTCTTCCTTGAGCACCTTGTAGCGCTCGGCGGTTTTGGCCTGGCGTTGCAGCTTGGCGAGCTGCTTGTCCAGCTCCTCGCGCAAATCGTTGAGCCGATCCAGATTCTCGCGGGTGTGGCGAATGCGGTTTTCGGTCTCGCGACGGCGCTCCTTGTACTTGGAGATGCCGGCGGCCTCCTCAAGGAACACCCGCAGCTCTTCCGGCTTGGCCTCGATAATGCGCGAAATCGTGCCCTGCTCGATAATCGCATAGCTGCGCGGCCCCAGGCCGGTACCCAGGAAGATGTCGGTGATGTCCCGGCGCCGGCAGCGGGTGCCGTTGAGATGGTAAATGGACTGCCCGTCGCGGGTGACCGTGCGCTTGATGGAGATTTCGCTGTAGGTGGCGTACTGCCCGCCCAGGCTGCCGTCGCTGTTATCGAACACCAGCTCCACCGTGGCCTGACCGACCGGCTTGCGCGAGGTGGAGCCGTTGAAAATGACATCGGCCATGGAATCCCCGCGCAAATGCTTGGCGGAAGACTCGCCCATCACCCAGCGCACCGCGTCGATGATGTTGGATTTGCCACAACCGTTGGGCCCCACCACCCCGACCAGCGAGCTGGGCAGCGGAACGGTAGTCGGGTCGACGAAGGATTTGAAGCCGGAGAGTTTGAGTTTGGTCAGTCGCATCGGGGAAAGATACAGTAACCTTATATAAACAGGCAAGATTGACAAACCTGCAAAACCGCCGTCTGAATTCCGCCGTGCTGCCATCGAAAGCAAACAGCTTCAACGCAGAGGTGCAAAGACGTAGAGGAGCGCAAAGGATATCAATGTGTTAACTGAACAGGGACGAGGTACGAGGGACGAGGAAAACTCTCAAAATCAGACATTGTGGGAGCGCCTCTGGCGCGATGGTCGTCTCGGGCTCAAAATATCTATCGCGGCGCAGCCGCTCCTACCAAACCCATGAGGTTTGTCTTCCTCGTCACTCGTACCTCGTACCTCGTCCCTACCCGAACCTTGCCTGGCTTGTCAGCCAGGCAAGGTTCGGGTATTGTTTCGCGCCATGCCCAGCCAGCCCAGCAAGAGCCTCGAAACGTTCGACAATCCGATGCCGGAACGGGATTATACCATCCGCATCGAGGTACCGGAGTTTACCTGTTTGTGTCCCAAGACCGGGCAACCGGACTTCGCGACGCTCTATCTGGAGTATGTGCCCGAGGCCAAATGCGTCGAGCTCAAGTCGTTGAAGATGTATGTCTGGGCCTATCGCGACGAGGGGGCCTTCCACGAGAAGGTCACCAATACCATTCTCGATGATCTGGTGAAGGCGACCGAGCCGCGCTTCATGCGCCTGACCGCGAAATTCAATGTGCGCGGCGGCATTTACACCTCCGTCGTCGCCGAGCACCGCCAGAGCGGCTGGCAGGCCCCCGAGGCCGTCAAGTTACCTTGACGGCAGTGCCGAGGGACGAGTAACGAGGTCCGAGGTATGACTTCTTCACATTCCGACAACCGTCACACTGCACTCTATGTAGGGATTGATCTGGGGACGTCCGGTTGCCGGGCGACGGCGATCAATGCTGATGCCACAGTTCTCTACACGGCCAGTACCGAACTCCCCCCCGCCATGGCCGAGGGCATTGCCCGTTATCAGGATCCCGGGCTCTGGTGGCAGGCGGTGGAGCGGGTGCTGGATGAACTGTTTGAACAGGTCGATCCCGCGCAGGTAGAACGTATCGCCGTGGACGGCACCTCGGGGTCGGTGCTGGTGACCAATGCCGCCGGCGAACCGTTACGCGAGGCGTTGCTGTACAACGATCAGCGCGATCCGGTTTACGTCGAACACCTCAAGGCGATGGCACCGCCGGATAACCCGGTGCTCAGCCCCAACTCCGGCCTGGTCAAGCTGTTGTGGCTGAGCATGCACGTCGATAAAAGCGCCCTCGCCCACTGTCTGCATCAGGCCGACTGGATTGCCGGCAAACTCACCGATCGCTACGGCATCAGTGATGTCAACAACTGCCTCAAAACCGGTTTCAATGCCGAGCACTATACCTGGCCACGCTGGATGGATACCCTGCCGCTGGACAACGCCTGGTTGCCCACAGTGCAAGCACCCGGCGCGCCGGTCGGCCCGATCAGCGATCATATGGCCAAACGTTTCAATCTGTCAGAGAAGACATTGATCGTCAGCGGCACCACCGACAGTACCGCCTCGTTTATCGCCACCGGCGCCGGCGAGCCGGGCGATGCAGTGACCGTGCTTGGCTCAACCCTGGTATTGAAGGTGCTGGGCAATAAGCCCATTCTGGCCGCCAACTACGGTGTTTACAGCCAGCCGCTGGGCGACTTGTGGCTGGTGGGCGGCGCCTCCAACAGCGGCGGCGCGGTATTGAAACACTATTTCACCGACGAGCAACTGCAGGCGATGACGACGCAACTGGATCCGCAACAGCCAACCGGACTCAACTACTATCCACTGCCGGCTCTGGGGGAACGCTTTCCCATCAACGACCCGAACCTGAGCCCGCAACTGGAACCGCGTCCCGATGACGACGTGACGTTTTTTCAGGGCATGCTCGAGGGGATCGCGCGCATCGAAAAACAGGGTTATGAACGCCTGGCCGAACTCGGCGCCCCCTTCCCCAAACGCATCCTCAGCGCCGGCGGCGGCAGCGTCAACGACGCCTGGACGCAGATACGCCAGAGCCTGCTGGGTATTCCGGTGGAAACCGCGCCCAACACCGAAGCCGCTTACGGCAGCGCACTCATCGCTCTGCGCAGTGACAAGAGCTGATAACCACGAAGGCACGAAGGCACGAAATTAACCTTGTTTGTTTATCATATCGCTTGCCGGTACGATATGCCTAACCTGAACAGGCCGCTTTCACAGCAAGATGCTCTTTGTTCGCTGTAATACGCCGTAAAATTGCCGGCCACCCGTCCGCCAAAGATAAATAAAAAATTATTTACTTCGTGTCTTCGTGCCTTCGTGGTAAGGCTTTTATCTCTCAGGAGGTCCTATGATCAGTAATCCGTTTACCGGCGCCGGTTATCTGCTGCGCGGCCTGAGTCTGATTGGCAAACCTGGCGTGAAGCGCCATGTTGTGTTTCCTCTGATTATCAATATCCTGATCTTTGCCGGTTTAATCTGGCTGCTGGCCGCGCAGTTCGACGTACTGCTGGAATGGCTGATGCCGACCTTGCCTGACTGGCTGGCCTGGCTGGACAGTCTGCTCTGGTTTATTTTTGCTATCACCACCGGTATTGCGGTGTTCTTCAGCTTTACTGTCCTGGCCAATCTGGTCGGCGCGCCGTTTAACAGTTTCCTCTCCGCCGCCGTGGAAAAAAATCTGACCGGGCGCTCGCCCATCAGTGAAGTGGGGTTTATGGAGGAATTGATCAAAGCCATCAGCGGTGAAATCAGGAAAATGGCGCTGTTTGCCTTGATCGCGCTGGCTCTGCTGATCATTACACTGATTCCCGGGCTCAATCTGATTGCACCGGTACTCTGGATTATCTTCAGCGCCTGGATGTTGAGTATTGAATACCTGGATTACCCGCTGGGCAATCAGGGCAAGAGCTTTCCGGAGATTCGCCAGGCCATTGGGCAAAAACGGTTGTTGTCTCTGGGCTTTGGCGGCGCGGTGATGGTGGCCACCCTGATCCCCGTTTTCAACTTTATGGTGATGCCGGTTGCCGTGGCCGGTGCCACGGCGCTGCGGATTGAACAGTTCAAATAAGCAGGTCGGAGAAATTCTCCGACCTGCTTGCGATCCTCAGAAGCGAGGACCGGCGCCTTTTTGTTCAAGGTATTGATTGTAGGCCAGCTCGCTTTCCTTTCGGGACTGATTGGCCAGCGCAATCGCCTTGTCGTACTCCCCTTTCTCGGCGGCTTTTTGAGCGGCTTTCATCAGATCTTGCGTATCCCGCCAGGCAAATTCCACGGCATAGACTTTGTCATAGGCAGTCTGGGCCTCCGCCATGGCTTGTGCGTAACGTTGCTGGGTTTGTTCGGCGGACTCGCCACCGATGCCGGCACAACCTGCCAGCAACCAGGCGCCGACCGTGAAGGCCAACAGGGTTTTGATCGTGTTCATAGCGCTTCTCCTCAAGGTGTTGCAGTCATTATTAACAGGTATGACAACAGTCCTGTTCACCACGCTCTTTGACAGAGCATGGCTCACATTAGACCGCAACAGACAAGGAAGATGCGCGCCGGCTCACTGATTATGAACGATAATTTTTACTCGTTATAATCGATATTTTTGATTAAACGAGCAACAAATGCGGTATCGGCATGCAGGCCAACGTTATCCGGTGTTCATCGGGAAATAACGACTATTGCACTTCATTTGGCAATTTTTCGGGATCGATGCGAATTTCACTGTTTTCGATCCGCTCGTAAATCTCTTCATCCACCAGCGAGCGCTTGTGTAATGTTATCGTCTCCCCGTTTTTCACCATGGAACTGGTCAGGGATTTATGAATACGTGTCCCATCGGCATCCTGAAAGTCGACAGTCACCAGCGCATAGTAAGATTCATCGCAGTTATTACGAATCCGTGCCGTCCACTCAAGCCATACCTGACCATAGCTGGGCTCGGCGGAGTCGATATGATGCTCCACGGCTTCCAGGCAATCACTGGCCAGGGTCTGGCCGGACAGGAACAGCAAAAGGAACATGATGGCTATCTGTCTGATTTGCATTACGACTCCATGCATTAATCGTTAATCGTTAATCGTTAATCGTTAATCGGCAAGTATTTCGCTCTATTGCTCCAGAGATCGGGATTCGATGCATCCCGTCACTTTACGAATAACTTTTGCTCACGGCCTACTCAGTGCAATTCCTGTTCCAGTGCGACGCCAGATTCATCTTACTGGCATCGGAACAGCCGCGAATCAAGAGCTTAACTGACTCGCCGGAATAGCGGGGCACGAAGCATGCTTACGGCATGTTAAACTGGTTCTATCCATTGCGCCGAAAATCACGACAGGAACGCGGTCTTGCATCGGGATGACGGCACACATGTGTCAGAATGACTCACTACCGATCAAGGAGCCCCGTGTCATTGCAACGTTATAATCTGCGCACCGCGCTGCTGATATTCGTCCTGTTGCCCTTGCTGGCGCTGAGTGCCGCCGCCGGCTGGTACTCCCTGAAAGTGCTGGAAAACCAGAGCCGGGAGCGCATGCAGGACGAAATCGAACTGGTCGCCCGGGCCATCCGCCAGCCGGTGATTTACGCCATGGAGCAGGGCCGCGAGGGCGCACTCGCCCAGGCGCTGGATTCCACCTCGCATATTGGCCGGGTCTACGGTGCCTATGTCTACGACGCCAGTGGCAAGCGCATCGGTACCAGCGGCCCGACCGAACCGGCGGTGGGCAGTACCCGGGTCGCCGAATTGATGTCCGAAGGCGATCGTCGCGAGGAATACAACCGCACTCTCGACGGCGAGGACGTCTATTCCTATTTCCTGCCGCTATCGAACGAGGCCGGCCAGATCACCGGCATGCTGCAGGTGACTCGCCGGGCCAGCGAATTCGAATCCTATATCACCCGGTTGCGGTATCAGGGGCTGGCCGTATTGCTGCTGACGGCTTTGCTATTAAGCGTGGTGATCTTTTACGGTCACTACAAGGCATTCGGCTCTCACGTTGCGGCGATGCGCCGGGCGATTGGCCGCATCGGCGCCGGCGAGCGCGAACAGCGGGTGCCGACCGAAGGCCCGCAGGAACTGCACGATCTGGCGTTCGGCCTTAACCGGATGCTGGAGAACCTGATCAGCCAGGAAGAAGTGGTGGTTCGCCAGAAACTGGAACAGGCCGCGCTGGAGGATCGTCTGCACCGCTCGGAACGCATGGCGGCGATCGGCCAGCTGGCCGCCGGTGTGGCCCACGAACTGGGGACTCCCCTGAATGTGGTCGACGGCCAGGCCCAGCGGGCCCTGCGCCACCGGGATATCAATCCGGCCATTAACACCGCGCTATCGGAAATCCGTCATGAAGTACAGCGAATGAATTTTATCGTCCGCCAGTTGATGGACTTCGGCCGCAGCAACCCGTTGCAATGTCAGCCGGAACGGGCCGATCGGATCGTGCGCGCGGTACTCACCCAGGTCGCCAGCGATGCCCGTTATCGACATATTGAAGTCCAGGTGGATGAGACCCGGCCTATCCCGGAGCTGATGATCGATCGGCTGCGTATGGAGCAGGCGCTGTCGAATTTGTTGCACAACGCGGTTCAGGCCGCCTCGCAACAGGTCCGCATCGGCTGGTTTGCCGATGCGACACAGGCCGGTTTTGTGATCGACGATGACGGCCCCGGCATCGCCGAAGCGGATCGGGAACGTATTTTCGAGCCGTTTTATACCACCAAAGGGGTCGATGAAGGGACCGGCCTGGGACTGGCCGTGGCCCACGCCGCCGTCAGTGATCACGAGGGCCGGATCGAGATCGAACACAGCCCGCTGGGGGGCGCCCGCTTTCGGATCGTGCTGCCCGTCAGCCCGCAACACGGAGCCACGCATGGATAATAACGCCAACCCGTCGCATATTCTGGTCGTCGAGGACGACGCCTCGTTACGTAAATTGCTCATCGAGGAGTTGCAGGACAGCGACTATCACACTCTGGAAGCGCCCGACGCCGAGCAGGCCTGGCAATTGCTCAATGATCACCCGGTCGATCTGGTCATCAGCGATCTGCGCCTGCCCGGCGCCGATGCCATGGCGCTGCTGCAACAGACCCGGCAACTGCCGGTCGCGCCCGGCTTTATCATTATCACCGGCTTCGGCACGGTGTCGCAGGCGGTGGAGGCCCTCAAACAGGGGGCCGACGACTTTCTGACCAAGCCGGTGGATCTGCAGCATTTATTAATGAGTGTGCAACGGGTTAACGAAACCCGCCGTCTGCGCCTGGAACTGGTCCGCTATCGTGAATTGCTTGGCAGTGGCGACTTTCACGGTATCGTCGGGCGTAGCGCCCCCATGCAACAGCTCTACAGCCAGATACGCCAGATTGCCCGGGCCGCCGGGCCGGTGTTGATCGAGGGGGAAAGCGGAGTCGGTAAGGAACTGGTCGCCCGCGCGATCCATGCCGAAAGCGAGGTCAGCGAGGGCCCGTTCATTGCCGTCAACTGTGCCGCCATTCCGGCCGAACTGCTGGAAAGCGAGCTGTTCGGTCATGCCGCCGGGGCATTCTCCGGCGCACAAAAGGCGCGCCGCGGCCTGTTTCTGGAGGCCAGCGGCGGCAGCCTGCTGCTGGACGAGATTGGTGAATTGCCCATTGGCATGCAGGCCAAATTGTTGCGGGTCTTGCAGGAACAGAAACTGCGGCCGGTCGGCGCCAATCGCGAGGAAACGGTCGAAGTGCGAATTCTGGCCGCCACCAACAGCGATCTGGAGCGCGAGGTCAGCGAAGGTAACTTCCGCGAGGATCTGTTTTATCGCCTGAATACGTTTGCCCTGCAGATTCCCCCGTTACGCGAGCGTGGCGAGGATCTGGAATTGCTGACCGCCCGTTTCATTGATGAATTCAGCGCCCGACGCGATCACCCGATCCAGGGCATCTCCGATCGGGCCCTGCAACAACTCAAGCGCTATCCGTTCCCCGGGAATGTCCGCGAGCTGTCCAACATCATCGAATGGTCTGTCACTTTTTGTCATGCCAACCAGATTGATATCGAGCACTTGCCCGAACGCCTGCTCAAAAGCAGTGACAGTCAGACCGACACAGCCTTGCCTGCCATGCTGGCGCACAGCAGTGAGCTGATTCCCCTGCAGGAACTGGAGCGCCGCTATATCGAACACGTGATCAAACAGGTCGACGGCAACAAGCGGCGTGCCGCGGAAATTCTCGGTATCGGCCGACGCACACTCTATCGGCGTCTGGGTGAGGATGATGAGAACTGAGACCACCCTGTGCAGCTGACACGCCGGCACATGTGTCAAAACGCTACACACAAATCAGCAATATGCCCGCCTGATACATCCTCATACTGTGTTATTAGCCTGCAGTATCGCTCCCTCAGAATGTAAACAAAACATTTACTTGCCAAACAACTTTTTGTCTTTAAAGCGTTTTTGCCTGTTCAGCCTGGTTCTTTGTATGGTTTGTGGACCATTTCACAGCAATCCGGCATGCGGCTTGCTCCTGTCCCGGTGTCAGTAATCAAAACCCGAGGAGTCTTACATCATGAAATTCAAAAAAACAGCACTGCTGGTTGCCCTGTTCGGCATGAGCCTGTCACTTGGCGCTTACGCCCAGGACTATGGTCAGGGCGGTGCCCAGCAACAGCAGCAACAGGGTAGCCAGGCTCCGGCCAATGTCGACGACGCCTCCCTGAACAAGTTCAAGGACGCCTTTGCCGAAGTCAACAGCATCCGCGAATCCTTCGCCGGCAAACTGGAAAACGTTGAAGATCCGCAAAAAGCCCAGAAACTGCAGCAGCAGGCTCAGCAGGACATGGTGAGCGCCGTGGAAGATGCCGGGCTTTCTGTTCAGGAATACAACCAGATCTTTGCCGCCGTTCAGCAGAACCCCGAACTGCAGAAAAAGGTACTGGGTGATCGGTAATCTGAACGACTTGCAGCTGTAATAAAATGCCCCGTGTTACGGGGCATTTTTTTGCGTATAACAACCGCAAGTCAGCTAAACAAGCGTTCCGGATACCAGTCCATTTTAGCGCGTAGCCTGGATCAAACAGCAAGACGACGGATCCCGATTTTGCGGGGTTCAGGTGGAACCGCTTCGCTTGTTCCACCCTGTAGAGGGTGATCGGGTACTGGGAACGCTTATTTAGTCGGGTTTGAACAGGCGGGGATTGCGATCGGTGAACTTGCCGATCCAGTCGACGATAAAGGAACGTTCGCCCCGTTTCATATACCACCAGCCAAAGACACTGATCAACAGCGCCCCGAGCGCATCGACGATCAAATCCCACATAGTATCGGTCAGTCCCGAATTATCACCGAGCATCGGTTTTTGCATATTGGTACCGGCCAGGTGATCCATGGAAAATTCAAAAATTTCCCATAATGTACCGGCCGTCACGGCGAACAGAAAAGCAAACAATGCCATGAACCCCGGCCGCAGATGCAGCTCGATACGTTTGTTCTGGTTCAGCACATAAATCAGCAAAAACCCCAGCAATCCCAGCAACAGGCCTGAACTGGTATGCAGGGCAATATCCCACCACCAGATCCGATCATAGTAACGACGGATTTCCCCCAGAAACAATGAAGCGAAAACAAACAACACCGCCAGCAACTGAAACTCCGCCGGCACGGTAATCTGAAAATGCCGACCGATGATTGCCGGTGACAGAATCACTGCCATGATAGCCATGACCAGAATCGCGCTCAGCCACAGCCCGTTATACAGAGTCAATATCAGTTCCAAGGCCATTAACAACAACAATACGCTAACTGTGCGCCGATAAATTCGTGCCGAGCGTTGATCCCTGTACGGGGTAACCGGATTTGTCCGCGAGTTATCAATCATCTTGAACCAGCCGTTTTTGCAAGCGTCGTACACCCTCTTTCAGTCGATCAAGCGAGGTGGTATAGGCAAAGCGCACATGTTGTTCGGGGCGGTTGTCACCAAAATCGTTGCCCGGGGTCACAGCGACACCCGTCTCGCGTAACAGGCTTTGGGCAAAGGCAAAACTGTCATCGGTAAACCGACTGCAATCGGCATAGAGGTAAAACGCGCCTTGCGGTTCGACCTTGATATCGAACCCTATCTCGCGTAATGCCGGCAACAGAAAATCACGACGTTGCCAAAAAGCCTCGCGTCGCTGCTCCAGTATCGCCAGGGTTTGCGGCGTCAGGGCGGCCAGCGCCGCATGCTGGGCCGGAGTGGAAGCGGACAGGAACAGGTTCTGTGCCAGCTTGTCGAGGGACGGGATCAGATCCGACGGCGCCACCAGCCAGCCGATACGCCAGCCGGTCATACCGAAATATTTGGAGAAGCTGTTAATGACCACCACCCGCTCCCCCAGCTCCAGTGCGGTCGGGGCCGGCGCGCCATACACCAGGCCGTGATAAATCTCATCGACGATCACCGAGGCGCCCTGCTGCTCGACCCACGCAATGATCGCCCGAAGTTCGTCCGGCGGCACCAGGGTACCGGTCGGGTTGGCCGGCGAGGCAAGCATGACGACCCGGATATGTGGCTGCCAGTATTGCTGCACCCGATCCAGAGTCAACTGATAGCCGGTCTCCGCATTGACGGGCACCGCCTGGACGCGGGCATCGAGAAAATAGGCAAAATTGCGGTTACAGGGATAACCGGGATCGGCCAGCATCACGCCCTGCCCCGGTTCCAGCAAGACGCCGAGAGCCAGCAACAGGGCACCGGAGGCACCGGGGGTCACCATAATCCGTGCCGCCGGTACCGATACCGCATAACGATCCTGATAAAAACCGGCGATCGCCTCACGCAGCGGCGCCATTCCCAGTGCCGGGGTGTAATGCACATTACCGTCAGCCAGGGCGCGGGTGGCGGCCTCGATCACCGGGGCCGGAGTGGGGAAATCGGGCTCGCCGATCTCCATATGCACCACATCGTGGCCCTGCTGCTCCAGCTCACGGGCCTCGGCCAGCAGCGCCATCACCCGAAAGGGTTGGATACGATCGATACGACGGGAGGGCGTCTCGGACATAGCTGAACTTTAACCCCGTTACAGGCGCACCGAAACCCCGGCAAATGTGCTGCCGGGAGAAGGCCAGCCGGGTAACACCGAAGACGCCGATTTTCTTCTGGCAGACGCCCTGCCTCACACCACTGAGTCGGCGAATTCGATGTCATCGGTGTGTTCAGTGGTTAGAATATTGCCGGGTTAGCCTGAATGCACCCGTTTGACCAGCGCCATATCCAGGTATTCGGCACCATTCACAATCGCCGGCGATCCGGACAGCACCTGAAACGGCTGCTGCGGCTCGCCAAAACTGTCCAGTACCAGCTCCGCATCGTCAAAATCGTGATCGCGGGTATAGTCATTGACGGTAATGATGGTTTTCAAATCCGCCCCTTTGCTCGCCAGGATCCCGTTATGAGAGTCTTCGAAAGCGATGCACCAGGCCGGGTCGAGTGCCATTTTTTCCATGGCGTAATGATAAATATCCGGGGCCGGTTTTTTCGCCGGCACCACATCACCGGCGGCGATGACCTCGAACCAGTGCAGCGCCTCGGGCCCCACGGCATTTTCCAGCAACGCGCTGACATTGGCCGGCGTGGTGGTCGTGGCAATGGCCAGCCGGTAGCCGGCATCCCGGGCCTCGCGCAACAGCCGCTCGACCCCGGGGCGCAACGGGATACCCCCCTCGCCCAGCAACGCTTCGTAATGGCGGGTCTTGGCGCGATGCAGGTCGGCAATCCAGTCGGACGGATCCCCCGGTAAGGTCGCGGCGGGCCGATACTGTTCCAGATAATGACGCATCCGCTCCTTGCCGCCGGTAATACGCAATAACTCCCCATAGAGCGGCACATCCCATTCCCAGGCCAGGCCAGCCTCGGCAAAGGCCCGGTTGAAGGCCACCCGATGGCCGTCCCGCTCGGTGTCCGCCAGGGTGCCGTCCACATCAAATAACAGTGCCGCCAGTTCCGCCATCGCTCTCCACACTCTTTGCATTGTTTCAAAAGCGCGCCAGCTTACCTGAAACCGGCGATTTTGCCACCCCGCTGCGAGCCGCAGAATTCCATGATTTTCATGCGGTTAAGCGTGACCCACAGCAACCCGCCGGAAAAAAACCGTCCGTCAGACCACGCGTTTATTGCGCCTGCGGGCGGATTCTGGTAGAAAAGCGCGTTATTTTTTACGCAACAGCGTCCGCCAGGAGACCATTGCACATGGCCGCAAAGAAAAAGACCGCGAAGAAGAAAACCGCCAAGAAAGCGACGGCGAAGAAGAAATCGACCAAGAAGAAGGCCGCCGCGAAGAAAACCACGGCGAAAAAGAAAACCGCGGCCAAAAAGAAGACCGCGGCGAAGAAAACCACTGCCGGGAAAAAGGCGGTAGCCAAGAAAAAGCCCACCGCCAAAAAGACCGCGAAGAAAACCGCGCAAAAGAAAGCTCCGCGCAAGTCGGTCACCGAACACGCCGGCGAGATCACGCCCTATCAGATGAAAAAGGGCGAAGAATACATGAACGAGCCGATGTCGCAGCATTTTCGCGAGATCTTGCGAAACTGGAAACGGGAGCTGATGGAAGAAGTGGATCGGACCGTGCACCATATGCAGGACGAAGCCGCCAACTTCCCGGATCCCAATGATCGGGCCAGTCAGGAATCCGATTTCACGATGGAACTGCGTACCCGGGATCGCGAACGCAAGCTGATCAAGAAAATCGATGAATCCCTGAACGCCATCGACAACGGGGAATACGGCTATTGTGAACAGTGTGGCATCGAAATCGGCATCCGCCGGCTCGAAGCCCGCCCCACCGCCACGCTGTGCATCGACTGCAAAAGCCTGGACGAAATCCGCGAACGGACAAGAGCCTGACCTGACACCGGGGGCCAACGGCCCCTTTGTTCTGCCTCTTCTCAAGCTCATTGTAAATAACGCAGAGAACGCAAAGGCGCAAAGATCGCGGAGGTGATTTACTTTTTCCTGTCAGACAGCAGGCATTTTGGCAGGAGATTTGCGGCTGCACCCGAAAAATACCTCAAAACCACTTTGGATTATGACCCTAATCCATTGTTGGGTTAATGCAAACTCAGCAGAAATAGTCCCTTACAAACAATATTTTCTTTGCGTTCTTTGCGTCTTGGCGCTCTTTGCGTTTTTGATAGGACTGGAAAAGGCTACTGCGGTTCGAGAGCCCGCTCGCCATGGCGACGGTCGAGGCGGATTTTGAGGTCGTTGCTGCGGGCGAAGCTCATGAGAAATTCGTACGCCTCGGGGTTGCTGTCGGCCAGGCCGCGAGCCACCACCAGACATTTCTCACCGTCAATGATGCATGGCTGCACGGCCTGGTCATAACACAGGCGGTTATCGCGGCCGAAATGGGCCAGATTGGCGCCCAGCCGCTCGGCCCAGTCACCCGGGCGCAGGCGGCTTCCTTCCTGATTCACGCCCCGAATCACGACGACCCCGTTTTTATCATTCTCGTTATCACTCAATGTGGGTATCGTCCCGCTTCGTCATGCCATACAAATAATGTTAGGCTGTTGTCATAATCCGGTTCGGGAATTATCGACCCAAGATCCGCTGAACTTTAAACACCAACGGTGAAGAGCATGTCTGTGACTGTGCATGAAGCGATTCGTGAGCGCCACTCCACGCGCGCCTATCTGGATAAGCCGGTGACCCATGAAACGGTGGAAGCGATTCTGGAACTGGCCCGCTGGGCCCCTTCCGGGGTCAATACCCAGCCCTGGCAGGTCTGTGTCCTGACGGGCCAAACCAGGCAGCAGCTGGGCGAGGCGATTATCCAGGCCCGCGACAGTGGCCAGAGTGAAAACCCCGACTATGCCTATTATCCGCGCGAGTGGCACAGCCCCTATCGCGAGCGACGCAAAAGCTGCGGGCTCGCGCTTTATCAGGCACTCGACATCGGACGCGAGGATCGCGACAAACAAAAAGCCGCCTGGTATCGCAATTACCGGTTTTTCGACGCGCCAATCGGTCTGCTGTTTCTGATCGACCGGCAACTGGAAAAAGGATCCTGGCTGGACACGGGCATGTTCCTCCAGAACGTGATGCTGGCGGCCAAAAGTTTCGGCCTGGACACCTGCCCCCAGGCCTCGCTGGCCGAATTCCCCGACATTGTTCGAAAGCAACTCGACTTGCCGACCGACCTGCAGGTTGTCTGTGGCATGGCACTGGGTTACGCCGATCCGGATCACCCGGTCAACCGGTACCGCCTTGAGCGGGAACCGGTCGAGGCATTTACGCGCTGGTATGAATAAGATAACAGGGCCGAGTTACGAGGGACGAGTGACGAGGAAAAAAATATGTTCAATCTGGTGTGTAATTCACGCTCAACGATAGATCAGCATTTTCCAAAATGACTGACCCGCAATCTTTCTCTTCCCCTCGTCACTCGTCCCTCGGCCCTCGTCCCTTTTTTTATAGAGGTCGCTTCGCCCCCTCCCCCACCGGCCCGCTCCATTTTGGCTCGCTGATCGCGGCTGTGGGCAGTTATCTGCAGGCCCGGCATCAGGGTGGGCAGTGGTGGCTGCGGATCGAGGATATTGATCCGCCACGCGAGGTGGAAGGGGCGAGCGAGGCGATCATGGCGTTACTCGCCGCGTATGGCTTCGAGTGGGATGACCTCAGTTATCAAAGCCGGCGGCACTCACACTACGCCGAGGCGCTGGCGCAGTTACAACATCAACATCTCACCTATCCCTGTACCTGCACGCGGCGCCGGTTGCGCGAGCAGCAGGGGGATAACCCGGGGCCGTTGATTTATCCCGGTACCTGCCGTTCGCACCGCTTTCCCTGTACGGATCGGCATGCGATTCGCGTGCTGACGACGGATGCCGTGATCGAGTTTACCGATCGCCTGCAGGGCAAACAGATCTGCGATCTGGAAAAAGAGGTCGGCGATTTTGTCCTGCGCCGGGCCGATGGCTATATCTCCTATCAGCTGGCGGTCGCGCTGGATGATGCGGAACAGGGCATGACCGAGGTCGTGCGTGGCTGCGATTTGCTCGATTCCACACCCCGCCAGATCCACGTGCAACAGCAACTGGGCCTGGACTCGCCGCAGTATGCACATCTGCCGGTGGTACTGGGCCCGGATGGACAAAAACTGAGCAAACAAACCGGCGCCCGCCCGCTATCTCCCGAACAACCGCTTGTCCCGCTGACCCACGCCATGCAGTTTCTCGGTCATCCGGTCCCCGAAGAGCTGCAACACGGCAGTTTACAGGGGTTCTGGGACTGGGCGATCGACAACTGGGCGGCGGATCGGATCCCCCCGAACGGGACCGGCCACAACGAACCGAATGTACCTGTATCGGCAGCCGCTGGTGAATCCGGGTAAGGATTACGGCCGCCAAGCGTCTGATTTAATGTTAAAATTCCATCCGTAATGCCGATAAAGGAAACGTATGACACAAGCACAGCCCACATATCTGCAGGCCTTTCGTGGCAGCTTCACCAGCATGCTGCGCTGGCCCCAGCTGGATGCGCTCTGGCAAACCCTGCGCGAACAGGACAAGGCCTGGTATATCTATGCGGTGGGTGAACCCCCGCCGGAACAACCTGTCGATCGGGAGCAACTGGATACCTTCATCACCGAAATCGACAAATTGCTTCGCCAGGAACACGATGAGGACTATTGTGGTATTGTCTATGTCGATGAGCCCGGGGATCCGGCTTTTATAAAAATATACGATCCCAACAACCTCGGCGTATCCTGCGGGTTCAGTACCAACCCGCCATTGCCTGGCTGGGTATTGTCATTAATCAAACCGGTCGATTTGCAAACCGAACTGCCGCTACCGGGTAACCGTCGGCGCTGGTGGCAAAAACTGTTCAAAGCCCGTGAAAATGCCCACAACTAAGATAAAAATCTCGCTGTAACACTATGACCAACCATCAGGACAAACCGGGAGCCCCGGAGCAGGAACAGCGCGATAATATCGAGAATGTCGATCAGTATCTTTTGTATAGCAAGGCGGGGATTGTTCAAAAACTCCGCCAGTTAAGTAAAAGCAAGAATATGATTACCGCCCATTTCAACCAGGGAAAGTATTCATTGCTCACGCTGATTGTTGATATCCTGCCCGAGAAAAACCTGCTGGTGCTGGACTATGGTTCTGATGAAAAAGTAACCCGCAAGTTGCTCGAGGCCGAGCGCGCGGTATTCAAAACCTCCTACGAGGGTATTACGGCGCAGTTCAACGCGACCGGCTTTCAACGTGCCAAGCGCCATGGTAAACCGGCCATCGCCTGCCAGCTGCCCGACACCCTGTTATGGGTCCAGCGGCGAGAATTTTATCGTATCCGGTTACCAATGAGCTCCACCGTGACCTGTGAACTGATAAACCAGGACGAGGAGAATGTTCAGCTTCCCAGCCTGGATCTGAGTGTCGGCGGGCTGGCACTGCACCATACGGATCAGCCGATCGCGTTCGAGGAAGGCCAGATCTACGAAAACTGCACGCTGGCCATTCCCGACACCCAGCCTGTAGCGGTCAACCTGGAAATCCGCAATATCATCCCGATCGGCACCATGGAAAACGGTGGATACCGCATCGGTGCCCAGTTTCTCAACCCGGGAATGGATACCAGCAGCCTGATTCAACGTTACATCCAGACGGTGGAAACCCAGATCACCCGTAACTGAACACCCGACGCCCTTCCCTCTCAGTCAGACGATGCGGGCCAGTTTCCCGGGCCCTGAAGCTGATTCCTGACTTTAATAAGGCATCGGTAACATTGGCCCAGTCTATTCACCGGGGTGCTGTTCCTCAAGCGGCAATGGATCCTTGGCAAGCGCTTTGGCTTTGTGACACCGGGGGACATGTTCGCGAACTATTTCAAGACCGATTCGATCCGATTACTTGTTGTACTGGTCGCCCTGATCTTCTCGGTGCCCTACCTGGGTCTGCAGCTGCGCGCTTCCGGCTTCCTGTTCAACGTGCTGACCGACGGTATGCTCGGGGTCGAGGTTGGCATGTGGCTGTTGTCCGCATTGTGATACCCGGCGTGATTCAGTTCGTCTCCGGACTCGGGGTGGAAAACCCGGTCGGCGGCGCCTGGACCGCGATTGTGGTGCTGACCTACATGTTCGCCCTGATGGGGATCCAGTCCTCGCCGGCGTTCTCCATGTGGGCCTTCTCCAAAGCTTCCTGCGCGAGCATGCCACCATCCCGGCCGCCAAGAAGAAGCTGGTACCGACGGCCTGGATCATCACCCTGGTCTGGTTCTTCTTCGGCATCGGCCCGGGTGCGGTGATCGGCAACACCATCTTCGGCAACCCGAACGATCCCAGCACCTGGCTGTTTGGCATGCCCTCTATCTGGTTCTGGCAACTGCTGTGGTGGGCACTGGGCGTGTTCATGATGTGGGTACCTGGCTTACAAGATGGCAATGTCGACAGTTCCCGAGAAGGAAGTCGAAGTCCTGCATGAAGATATCGGCGATATTCATATGGACGTGGATAAACCGTAACCTTCATTACAGGCAACAGACAAAGGGAGGGCTTCAGCCCTCCCTTTTCTTTCCCCTCTCTGAAATTTGTAATACGATACTGATGCCGGAGCTGGCTGACGGGCCGAGCTGGATTACCCGCTTTCTGCACCTGCAACCGGAGAAGCCACCGACCATCGACGATCGTGCGAGATACCTGAAAGAACAGCTGGCCCTGCCCGAATAAGAACGTCAATTGTGCGATCCGGAGCAGGATAAACAGCAGCGCAGCTACAAGATGTGAGGGTCAGACGACGCCGATAATATCGACCATCAAAACGCGGATACAAAACAGCAGCGCAATCGAACCGAACAACAGATGGCCGATTTCCGTCTCGCCGCTGTCATCCCGGTAAGTCAGCCCGTGATAGGCAATCGCCGCGGTAATCAGGACAAACACCCAGTCAAGCATACCGACGTCCCCCAAGTTATTATTGTCTGGCGGTATCCATCAACCATACACCGAACCTTCGCGGGCGACCAGTCCCTGTTACCCGTCACGAAAAACCATCCGGCATTGATTAGCAAAGAGCAAAACGCTTTTCCGCCCTCGCTCAATATCGCGTGACGAATGCCTGTTCAATAACACGACGGGAATCGGTTTGGTCTTGCTTCTGCCAGTATAGTATAGTCATCTGAAACTTCCCGGGATCGATGCCATGGCGCCATCCGCCGATCCACAACTCAACGCGCTGCCATTGGCGCGTGACCTGCCCGCCGACGATCGCCGCGCCCTGTTGGCCGCGGCAAACGAGCGCCATCTCAAGGCCGGAGAAATTGTGCTTCATCAGGGTGAAACCTACATCGGCAGAATTTACCTGATCGTGACCGAAGACGAGCGGCCGCTCGGGCTGGTCTCGCAAACCGATCTGCTGCGTTCGCTGATCAGCGGCACACGGCCCGCGGCGACGCACGCACCGCCGCCGGGATTTTCGAAGTGCTGGCCGGACGCCTGGTCGACCCGAAGGCGCCTGTAAAATCACTTATTAATCAGCAGATTAGCGATAAATAATCGGCCCTGTGCCGGGTTGAAATGCTTGAAGCGCCGGGACAGTCCTGTTAAAAAGAGTGCATGAGAACCCCGCTTGCCGATACCCTGTTGCACCACCCGTTGAGCCGTCGAATCGGCTGGGTTGTGTACGCCATCGTGTTCTATATCAGTGGCGAAAGTTTCGTCATCTGGCTGCTGGAGCCGCACAATTTCAGCGGCGGCGCCCGCTGGCTGGGCGTGGCGGCTTTCCCGGCGTTGTTCATTGCCTTCTTTTTCATTCAACGCCATCTGGGCTGTGCCGGCGGTCAGTGCCCGGTGGACGGAGCCGGCACCGATCGCTCGAAAGACAGCCGCTACCAGCCGCCGCCCGGAATTTAAAATCACCGACTTTATTTCGAATAACAATTATCAGGAGTCACTCATGTCCCAAGAGAAGATATATGACATCCCCGCGGATTTCGCTGCCCAGGCCAACATCAGCGAAGCCGACTATCAGGCCATGTATCAACGCTCGATTGATGATCCGGAGGGCTTCTGGGCCGAACAGGCGGAAAAATTCCTCAGCTGGGACAAGCCCTGGGACAGGGTACTGGACTGGAGCTACGACGCCGACAACCTGTACGTCAAATGGTTCGAAGGCGGCAAACTGAATGTCGCCTACAATTGCATCGATCGTCACCTGGAGGAACGGGGCGATCAAACGGCGATCATCTGGGAAGGTGACGATCCGAACGACGCCAAACACATCACCTATCGGGAACTGCATGAACAGGTCTCCCGACTCGCCAACGTGCTGAAAGAGCGCGGCGTCAAAAAAGGCGATCGGGTCTGCATCTACATGCCCATGATTCCCGAAGCCGGCTATGCCATGCTGGCCTGTGCCCGTATCGGTGCCGTGCATTCGGTGGTGTTCGGCGGCTTCTCGCCCGAGTCACTCAAGGATCGGATCCTGGATTCCGATTGCCGGGTCGTGATCACCGCCGATGAGGGGGTGCGCGGTGGCAAGGCCGTCCCGCTCAAGGCCAATACCGACAAGGCACTGGAAGCGTGCCCGAATGTCCACACGGTCCTGACCGTGCGGCGCACCGGCGGCAAAACCGACTGGCACGAGCAACGGGACATCTGGTATCACGATGCCGTTGAAAAGGCCTCGGCGGACTGCCCGCCGGAAGAAATGGATGCCGAGGATCCCTTGTTTATTCTGTACACCTCCGGCTCCACCGGCAAACCCAAGGGCGTGTTGCACACCACTGGTGGCTATTTACTGTTTACTGCCATCACTACCAGGTACACCTTCGATCTGCACGAGGGAGACATCTACTGGTGCTCCGCCGACGTCGGCTGGATCACTGGCCACAGCTATCTGGTCTACGGACCGCTGGCCAACGGCACCACCACCCTGTTTTTCGAGGGGGTCCCCAATTATCCCGATGCCTCCCGCTTCTGGCAGGTGGTCGACAAACACCAGGTGAGTATCTTTTATACCGCCCCGACGGCAATTCGGGCCCTGATGCGCGAAGGCGATGAGCCGGTCAAAAAGACCTCGCGCCAGTCCCTGCGGCTGCTGGGCACCGTGGGCGAGCCGATCAACCCCGAGGCCTGGGAGTGGTATCACAAGGTGGTGGGCGATGGGCGCTGCCCGATCGTCGATACCTGGTGGCAGACCGAAACCGGCGGCCACCTGATCACTCCGCTGCCGGGCGCCATCCGCCTCAAGCCCGGCTCGGCCACCCGCCCCTTCTTCGGCGTCAAACCCGGCATTATCGATACCGAAACCAACCAGTTGATCGAGGGCGAAGGCGAAGCGACCGGCGCACTGGTCATTACCCAACCCTGGCCATCGCAAATGCGAACCGTCTATGGCGATCACCAGCGTTTTGTGGACACCTATTTCAAGACCTATCCCGGTTATTATTTCAGCGGTGACGGCGCCCGGCGTGACGCCGACGGCTATTACTGGATTACCGGGCGCATGGATGACGTCCTCAACGTCTCCGGCCATCGCATGGGCACCGCCGAGGTCGAATCGGCGCTGGTCCTGCATGAAAAAGTTGCCGAGGCGGCCGTGGTCGGCTATCCGCATGACATCAAGGGCCAGGGGATCTATGCCTATGTCACCACCGTCAAAGGGGTGGAACCCAGTGACGAACTCAAGGCGGAACTGCTGGATCTGGTCCGCCAGGAAATCGGCCCCATCGCCAAGCCCGATGTCATCCAGTGGGCGCCCGGCCTGCCCAAAACCCGCTCCGGCAAGATCATGCGCCGGATTCTGCGCAAGATCGCCGAAAACGATCTGGATAACCTGGGCGATACCTCAACCCTGGCCGATCCGGCCGTGGTCGATAATCTGATCGAAAACCGGGCCAACAAATAACCGGAGCACGATTATTTGAGCCCGCACCCAATCGCCGATCAATACCGGACGGATAAGCCCGGCGTCGACAGCGATTCTCTGGCACGGGCCCGTTATCGGGCCCAAAGCGGGGCACAATGAAAGCGCTGAATCAGCTTCGCAATTACCTGCTCAATACGCTCTGGGAAACCGACACCCGGCAACTGTCACCCTGGCGAGCGCGCGGTATCGGGGTGCTGCGGGTGATGTATCTGATCGGCCGGGATCTGGCCACTGGCGAGCTGAATCTGCGTGCCATGAGCCTGGTCTACACCACGCTGCTGGCGATGGTGCCCTTGCTGGCGGTCAGTTTTTCGGTCCTCAAGGGCTTTGGTGTCCACAACCAGCTGGAACCCATCCTCCTGAACCTGCTCTCGCCCCTGGGAGAACGGGGTGCCGAAGTGACCCGTCAGATCATCGATTTTGTCGAAAACGTCAAGGCCGGGGTGCTCGGATCCGTTGGCCTGATCCTGCTGTTATATACCGTGATCTCGTTGACGCAGAAAGTCGAACGGGCCTTCAATTACACCTGGCAGGTCAGTCAACACCGCTCCATGGCACGCCGCTTCAGTGACTATTTCAGTGTCATTCTGATTGGTCCCCTGCTCATCTTCGCCGCCATCAGCGTTACCGCCTCCATCTCCAGCAGCACCCTGTATACGCGCCTTGAAGACACCGCCATGATTGGCTGGTTGTTGCAAAGCTTCAACCAGACACTTCCCTATGTGCTGGTGATTCTCGCGTTTGCATTCATTTATGTGCTGGTGCCCAACACCCGCGTGCGAGTTCGCTCGGCACTGATCGGCGCTGTCGTGGCCGGTATTCTCTGGCAAACCGTTGGCTGGGGTTTTGCTGAACTGGTGGCCTCCTCGCCCCGCACCATTGCCATCTACTCGGCCTTTGCCGCATTATTTCTGTTTATCATCTGGCTCTATATCAGCTGGCTGATTCTGCTGATCGGCGCCACTATCGCCTTTTATCACCAGTATCCGGAGCGTCGCTGGCGCGAGTCCCGACATCTGCGCCTGAGCAACCGGCTCAAGGAAAAACTGGCCCTGGCGGCCATGGTGGCCATCGGGCGCCGTTATTATCAGCAACAGGCCGAATGGACCCTGCCGGAACTGGCGCATCACCTGAACCTGGTCGAGCAGAGCCTGCATCCGATTCTCGATAAACTGGTCGAGGCGCAATTGCTGGTGCGCACCGAACACGATCCGCCCCGCTATCTGCCCGGCCGCGCGCCGGAAAAACTCGGTTTATTAAGCATTATTGAGTGCATCCGCCAGGCCGATGAAGATGAGATTGCCAACCCCGGGCGCCTGCCCGCCGATCCGGTGGTCGATGAGGCTTTCGATAACTATCAGCAGGCCGCCAGCGATCAGCTCAAGCACATCAGCCTGCGCGATCTGGTCGCCGGCGAGCCAATCGACACGGATCAATAACACGCCGAAGGCATTCTACCCGGCTATAATACTCTCGCAGAGGTGCAGAGTGCGCGGAGAATGAATAAACGCGTTCAGTTTCTCTGCGCCGTGGCGTTTCTGCGAGAGAACAGCGTTTTCCTTCTGCGACACATCAGATCCAAACAGGTATAACCACCGAAACACCGAACATATTGAACCGCACTGAAAAAACGGAGAATGAATCGTCGCTGGATTCGGTGTTACATGTTCCTTGACCCCGGAAAATTCCGGAAAGGTTCTGTTTCAGTGCCGGCTGGCGGACACTCGTCCACCTGCGAATGCCTTGCCTACATGCGCAGTTCTTTCAACCGCCGATCGATCCTGGCCTGCCAGCCGGTGCCCTGGGTGAACTCGTACATGTTGCGCAAAACATCCCGCTCGGCCGGTTTGCGTACCTTGCGCAGGACGACATTGCGCCGAAAACGGGAGGTATCGGTCAGTTCATGGATGACAAATGAACCGGCAAATTTTACTTCCCCTGGCCGGACATGGATCATGTTCTGGTAGGCCGTGCGGTTATCTTTAACAAAGGTGTAATCCTTGAACCGGGAATAGACCGCGGCAATGTAATATTTACCGGGTTTAATATTCTCGACCATGAAATCGCCGTTTTCGAACACCAGCACCCGCGGTGGAATCTTGAACGGCGGCAGATAGAATTTGCCGTATTCCCGAAATTCGATTTTGGTGATCTCCTGTGGCGCCACAACGTGTCCGAACACCACGGCATTGTCCGGCGATTGCACCGGATCCGGCGGCGCCGGCAGCGCACAGCCCGCCAGCGCGCCACACAGCAACAGCAAACCGCCCAGTTTCCTCATGGCTCTCATCCTCTCTCCTCGCAGCCCGTGCCGCCCCGGGGCGGCAAACATTCACCTCTGCCAGGAAATATGCATAGACCGGGCCAACCTGGACAAGCCACCTCTTAAAGTCAGAGGAAAAAACGCAAAGGACGCAAAGACGCAGAGAGCGCAAAGAAAAAGAAAACACTAATACTTAATTTTAATATGGATTGAAGCCGCGAAAGATTCAAAGGAAGACATCTTTGCGTCCTTCGCGTCTTGGCGTTCTCTGCGTTATTCACAGAGGAATAACTACCGATAAAAAAAGGGCCCCGAAGGGCCCTTTTTTATCAAGCACTTGGCGGGTTCGGCTTACTGGCCGACGGCCTTCATGCTGAGGCGGATACGGCCCTGTTTGTCGATCTCCAGGACCTTGACCTTGACCATCTCGCCTTCCTTGAGCTTGTCGCTGACGTTCTCGACGCGCTCTTCGCAGATCTGCGAGACGTGGACCAGGCCGTCCTTGCCGGGCAGGATGGTGACAAAGGCACCGAAATCCATCAGCTTGGCGACCTTGCCTTCGTAGACCTTGCCCACTTCGACATCGGCGGTGAGTTGCTCGACCTGGCGGCGGGCTTCCTCCGCGGCGGTCTGGTCATTGGAGGCGATTTTGACCACGCCGTCATCGGTGATGTCGATGCTGGTGCCGGTCTCCTCGGTGATGGCCCGGATGGTGGCGCCGCCCTTGCCGATCACGTCGCGGATCTTGTCCGGGTTGATCTTCATGGTGATAAAGCGCGGCGCGTAGCTGGAGAGCTCCTGACGGGGCTTGTCGAGCACGGCATTCATCTTGCCCAGAATGTGCAGACGGCCTTCTTTGGCCTGGTCGAGGGCGGCCTGCATGATTTCACGGGTAATGCCGTCGATCTTGATGTCCATCTGCAGGGCGGTGACGCCGTCTTCGCTGCCAGCCACCTTGAAGTCCATGTCGCCCAGGTGATCCTCGTCCCCCAGGATGTCGGTCAGCACCGCAAACTTGTTCTCTTCCTTGATCAGGCCCATGGCGATGCCGGCCACGGGAGCCTTGAGCGGCACGCCGGCGTCCATCATGGAGAGGCTGGAGCCGCACACGGAAGCCATGGAGCTGGAGCCGTTGGACTCGGTGATCTCGGAAACGACCCGCAATGAATAGGGATACTCGTCCATATCCGGCATCACGCCCATGACGCCCCGTTTGGCGAGACGCCCGTGGCCGATTTCACGTCGACCGGGCGTGCCGGTACGGCCGGTTTCGCCCACGCAGTAGGGCGGGAAGTTATACTGCAGCATGAAGGGCTCACGATAGGTGCCTTCCAGCGCGTCAACGACCTGGGAATCGCGATCGGTCCCCAGCGTGGTCACCACCAGCGCCTGGGTTTCGCCACGGGTAAACAGGGCCGAGCCGTGGGTACGCGGCAGGACGCCGGTTTTCACGGTAATATCGCGCACGGTGCGGGTATCGCGGCCGTCGATCCGCGGCTCGCCGTTGATGATACGGCTGCGAACGACTTTTTTCTCCAGCTTGCCAATGGCGCCCTGGACATCCGATTCGCTGTAACCGCCCGCCTCGTCGGAGACCAGTTTTTCCAGGATCTCGTTGCGAATTTCACCCAGGCGATCATAACGGGCCATCTTTTCCTTGATGGTATAGGCTTCGTTGATCTTCGCCTCGCCCAGTTCGGCGACGGCCTGATGCAGAGCCTCGTTCACGGCCGGCGGCTGCCAGTCCCAGGCGGGATTACCGCCTTCGGCGGCAAAAGCCTTGATGGCATCGATCGCGGTCTGCATCTGTTCGTGACCGTACATGACGGCACCCAGCATGACCTCTTCACTGAGCAGCTGGGCCTCGGATTCCACCATCAGCACGGCGTTTTCGGTGCCGGCGACCACCAGATCCAGCTCGGAGGTTTCCAGCGCCTCGCTCCCCGGGTTCAGCAGGTAGTTACCGTCCTTGTAGCCGACGCGAGCGGCGCCGATCGGACCGTTAAACGGTACACCGGAAACCGCCAGCGCGGCCGAGGTACCCAGCAGGGCGACGATATCGGGGTTCACTTCCGGATCCAGCGAGAGGACCGTGGCGATAACCTGGACTTCGTTGGCAAAACTTTTGGGGAACAGCGGACGGATGGGGCGATCGATGAGGCGGCAGGTGAGGGTTTCGGTTTCCGACGGTCGCCCTTCTCGCTTGAGAAAGCCGCCCGGAATGCGTCCTACCGCGTAGGTTTTTTCCTGGTAATTGACCGTGAGCGGGAAAAAGTCGCGGCCTTCAACCGCCTCTTTTTGCGCCACCACTGTCACCAGCACCACCGTCTCGCCCATGCGGATTTTGACAGCGCCGGTCGCCTGGCGGGCAATTTCGCCGGTTTCCAGCGTGACGGTGTGATCCCCGTATTTGAATTCTTTTGTTGTAACTGCCATGAATTGTCCTTCTACCGGCGTGAATTACTTGCGCAGACCCAGACTGGTAATCAGCTGGCGATAACGCTCCAGATCCCGGTTTTTCAGGTAATCGAGCAATTTCCGCCGTTTGCTGACCATGCGCAGCAGCCCCTGACGGGAATGGTGATCCTGCTTGTGGGTCTTGAAGTGATCGGACAGTTCGGTAATCCGAGCAGTCAGCAACGCAACCTGGACTTCCGCGGAACCGGTATCACCGGTAGAGCGGGCATATTCGTTCACAATCGTTGACTTATGTTCGGCGCTTAAGGCCATTCGCAAGCTCCTGTTCTGCAATCATTTTACCTGAAAATCAGAGCGCGTATTTTACCCGCGCCCCGGTCGGTTATACAAGCATTCCGTGAGGAAATGCCCGCTTTTTTCGCTTTGTGGCGCCCGCCTCAGCCGGCGCCGCTCACCAGTCGCTGGGGGGCCACCCGGCCGTCACCCAGAATTCGCCCCACCCCGATAAAACGGTGCTCGTCGCCGACAAACAGGCGCACCAGACCGCTGGTCGGGGCCCGGGTGATCTGCACCGCCTGCCCCTGACGCAGGTAATAGGCCGTGTTGTCCGTCAGCACCAGCTCGGGCCAGTCATCCAGTGCCGCCTCGACCGGCAGCAGGGCCCGATCCAGGGCCGCCAGGTCGCCATTCTCGGCCCGTTGTTCCAGCTCGGACAGGGTGACCGCGTCCGCCACGGAAAAGGGGCCGGCGGCCGTGCGCCGCAGGGCCGACAGATGGGCGCCACAGCCCAGCTGGTGGCCGATATCCTCGGCCAGCGTGCGGACATACGTCCCCTTGGAACAATGCACTTCCAGCACCATCTGATCGCCCTCCAGGCTGACCAGCTCCAGGCGATGGATGGTAATCCGGCGCGGCTGCCGCTCGATTTCCTTGCCCTGATGGGCGAGCTTGTACAGCGGCTGGCCGTTGACCTTGATGGCCGAGTGCATCGGCGGGATCTGCTCAATCTCACCGAGAAACCGCGCCAGAATCGCCTCGACCTCGGCCCGGCTGTAATCCCCCACCGGCTTGCGTTCCAGTACCTCGCCCTCGGCGTCGGCACTGGTGGTGGTGACCCCCAGCTGGCAGGTGGCCAGATAGCGCTTGTCCGAATCGAGCAAAAAGCCGGAAAACTTGGTCGCCTCGCCGAAACAGAGCGGCAACAGCCCGCTGGCCAGCGGATCCAGATTGCCGGTATGGCCGGCCTTGGCGGCCTTGAACAGCCGCTTGACCTGCTGCAATGCGGCATTGGAGGTCAAGCCGATCGGTTTGTCGAGTAACAGAATGCCGTTAACGGGACGGCCTTTGGGACGACGCCTTGCCACTGACTGACTACCTCACTCGTCGCGTTGCTTGTCGGATTTGACCGCGGCATCGATCAGTTGCGACAGGGCGTTGCCCCGCGCCATGGATTCGTCGTACACGAAACGTAACGCCGGGACGGTACGCAGGGTCATGCGCCGCCCCAGTTCATGACGCAGAAAACCGCCGGCCCGGTTAAGCACATCCAGGCTGGCGGCAATATCCTGTTGTTGATCGTCGAGCACGGTAATAAAGACCTTGGCATGTGCCAGGTCGCGGGAGACCTCCACGGCGGAAACGGTCACCATGCCCAGGCGCGGATCCTGGATCTCCTGCTGAATCAGGGTCGCCAGTTCGCGCTGCATCTGTTCGCCGATACGCCGGGTGCGACTGAAGTCTTTGGCCATGAGCCTGCCGTTGGGTAATAAACGCTGTCTGTGGCGGATCAGATCTGACGAGCGACCTGGAACCGTTCATAGACTTCAATTTGATCGCCGACCTTGACGTCATTGTAGTTCTTGACGCCGATGCCGCATTCCATACCCTGCTTCACTTCGTTCACATCGTCCTTGTAACGGCGCAGGGACTCCAGTTCCCCTTCGTAAATCACCACGTTCTCGCGCAATACGCGAATCGGGTTATGCCGCTTGACCACGCCCTCGGTGACCATGCAACCGGCGATGGCGCCCAGTTTGGGGGAACGGAAGACATCCCGAACTTCGGCCAGGCCAATGATCTGTTCGCGGGTCTCGGGCGAAAGCAGACCGCTCATCGCGGCTTTCACTTCATCGATCAAATCGTAAATGACGCTGTAGTAATGCAGGTCGACCTCTTCCTCGTCGATCAGGCGCTTGGCCACCGCATCGGCACGCACGTTAAAGCCGATCAAAATCGCGTTGGAAGCCACGGCCAGGTTGACGTCAGACTCGGTAATGCCGCCCACGCCACTGGCGACGATCTTGACCTTGACCTCGTCGGTGGAAAGTTTTTCCAGCGCGTCGGTAATGGCTTCGACCGAACCCTGCACATCGCCCTTGAGCACGACGTTGACCACGCCGACCTCGCCCTCTTCCATTTGCGAGAACATGTTTTCCAGCTTGGCGGCCTGCTGACGGGCCAGTTTCACATCGCGGAATTTGCCCTGACGGTACATGGCCACTTCACGCGCCTTACGTTCGTTGGGCACAACCACCGCATCGTCACCGGCATTGGGCGTGCCGGAAAGACCCAGGATCTCGACCGGAATCGAGGGACCGGCCTCTTCCACCTGTTCGGCCTTTTCATTGAGCATGGCGCGCACGCGGCCGTACTCAAGACCGGCCAGCAGGATATCGCCCTTGCGCAGAGTACCTTTCTGAACCAGAACCGTGGCCACCGGGCCGCGCCCCTTATCCAGACGCGATTCGATCACCACGCCCTGAGCATTGCCCTCGCAGGTCGCCTTGAGTTCCTGCACTTCGGAAACCAGCAGGATCGCCTCCAGCAGTGACTCGATACCCTCGCCGGTTTCGGCGGAAACATGCACAAACATGGTATCGCCACCCCACTCCTCGGGAATGACATCCAGCTGTGCCAGTTCATTCTTGACCCGATCCGGATCGGCTTCGGGTTTATCCATCTTGTTGACCGCCACGATCAACGGCACACCGGCCGCCTTGGCGTGCTGCACGGCTTCCTTGGTCTGGGGCATAACGCCATCGTCGGCAGCGACCACCAGAATCACGATGTCCGTTGCCTGTGCACCACGGGCACGCATGGCCGTAAATGCCGCATGGCCCGGGGTATCCAGAAAGGTAATATCGCCGTTTTCCTGTTCGACATGGTAGGCGCCGATATGCTGGGTAATACCACCGGCTTCACCAGACGCCACCTTGCTGCGGCGGATGTAATCCAGCAGCGAGGTTTTGCCATGGTCGACATGGCCCATTATGGTCACAACCGGCGCACGGTGAACCGCTTCACCGACTTCATCCTCGACGACCAGATCTTCTTCAATCGCATCGGCCTTGAGCAGCTTGACGTTATGCCCCATTTCATCAACAACGAGCGCCGCGGTATCCTGATCCAGCACCTGGTTTATCGTCACCATGGAGCCCATTCCCATCATGACCTTGATGACTTCGGCCGCCTTGACGGACATCTTCTGTGCCAGTTCGGAGACGGTAATGGTTTCAGGCAGCGCCACTTCATGCACGATCGGCGCATTGGGCCGCTTAAAACCGTGCTCCCCGGATGAACCGGCTGCCGCAGGGCGCGGTTTGCCCGAGGAACGCTTGCGACGCTTGCCCGACTTGTCGGCGGTAACGTGCAACTCCTGGCGGCCGTAACGGGTAGCCCGATCCTCTTCTTCACGGGTGCGTTCCTTACCCTTTTTGGCCTTGCTCGGACGCGCGCCCGGCTTGGTTTCCTTGGCTTCCTCGGCCTGTTTGCGTGCGATCTCTTCCTGCTGCTGTTTGGCGGCGGCCGCGTCTTCTTCGGCCTTGCGCTTGGCTTCGAGTTCGACTTCGCGCGCCTTGCGTTCTTCTTCCTCGGCGCTGCGTTTGGCCTGCAGTTCCGCCTCGCGCTGCTTGGCCGCTTCCTCGGCCTGACGTCGCTCTTCTTCCAGCTTGGCCTTTTCAGCCAGCACTTTTTCGGCCTTCTCCTGTTCCTGCTCCATCACCGTACTGCGCTTGACGTAGGTCCGTTTCTTGCGCACTTCGACGGTGACTGATTTACCTTTGCTCTGCCCACCGGTCTGGCGAAGCTCGCTGGTTGACTTGCGGCTCAAGGTGATTTTTTTCGGTTCCTTGAGACCACTGCCATCCGCGCCATGTTTATTGCGCAGGAACGACAGCAATTCCATCTTTTCGGCATCCGTAATCATCGCATCAGCGTCGGACACCGGCAGGCCTGCTTCCTTGAATTGTTCCAGCAGCCGATCTACCGATATACCTACCACTTCTGCGAACTGTCGGACGGTTACATCTGCCATATACTCTCTCTCCTGCTTCCTCAGCGTTCTGGTTTGTCGTTACTGACTCTGTTCTTCGGCAAACCAGGGTTCACGCGCTTTCATAATCAGTTGCGCGGCTTTCTCTTCATCCATCTCATCAATTTCCATCAGCTCGTCGACAGATTGCTCGGCCAGATCTTCCATGCTGCAGATTCCCTTGCCGGCCAGTTTGTAGGCCAGGTTCTGATCCATACCTTCCATGTTGAGCAAGTCTTCGGCCGGCTCGGTGCTGTCGACGGTTTCCTCGCTGCTGATGGCCCGGGTCAACAGGACATCCTTGGCCCGGCCACGTAATTCTTCAGCAATCGACTCGTCGAATTCCTCAATCGCCAGCAGTTCATCCATGGGGACGTAGGCAACCTCATCAATGGTTGTGAAGCCTTCCTGTACCAGGATCGAAGCCACTTCTTCATCCACGTCCAGTGAGTGCATGAACTGTTTTTGAACCCGCTCGGATTCCTCTTCGCTCTTGGACTCCATATCCGCGACGGACATGACATTCAATGTCCAGCGGGTCAGCTCACTGGCCAGCTTGACGTTCTGGCCACCCCGACCGATGGCCTGGGACAGCTGCTCCTCGGCCACGGCGATATCCATGGTGTTGGTATCTTCATCCACTACGATGGATTCAACATCCGCCGGTGACATGGCGTTGATCACAAACTGGGCGGGGTTCTCGTCCCACAGGACTATATCGATACGCTCGCCGGACAGCTCGTTGGACACGGCCTGGACCCGCGAACCGCGCATGCCTACACAGGCACCGACCGGATCGATGCGCGAATCATTACTGCGTACCGCAATCTTGGCACGGGAGCCGGGATCGCGCGAGGCACCGAGAATATCGATCAGACCTTCACCGACTTCAGGGACTTCAATCTTGAACAGTTCAATCAAAAACTCGGGCGCGGTGCGGCTGACAAACAGCTGCGGGCCACGCGCTTCGGGACGAATCTCCTTGAGATAGCCGCGAACCCGATCACCGGGGCGTACCGATTCACGCGGAATCATGTCTTCGCGCGGGATAATCGCATCGGCGTTTCCGCCCAGGTCAAGATAGACATTGCCCCGTTCAACCCGTTTGACCACACCCATCACCAGCTGGCCGACCTTGCTTTCATATTCTTCAATAATCTGCGCGCGCTCGGCTTCGCGGACTTTCTGCACGATAACCTGTTTGGCGGTCTGGGCGGCAATACGACCGAACTCGATCGACTCGACCTCTTCCTCGACAAACTCGCCAACCTGAATATCCGGCTCTTCAACCTGGGCCGCGCTTACTGTGGTTTCGCGCTCCGGGTGCTCCATGCCATCATCTTCCACCACTTCCCAGCGACGAAAGGTTTGATAGTCACCATTGTCTCTGTCGATACTGACGCGCAGATCGACATCGGTGTTGTAACGCTTTTTGGTCGCCGTGGCCAGCGCACCCTCGATGGCGCCAAAAATGGTATCCTTCTCCACGCCTTTCTCGTTGGATACCGCATCAACCACCATCAAAATTTCTTTGTTCATAACCCGGCCTCTGAAAGCAAAATCAAATGCAAGCTAACTGTTTAAATCCGTTGTCGCTTCGTTTCACAAAGCGATTAATGACTCTGCATAATCGCATCGTAATCGGGGATCAGATTGGCTTTTTCAACCTGATCCACGTTTAATTCATACGCCTCACCAGCGTCATCGATAATCCGGACGACATTGTCATCCACGCTCTCGATACGTCCCGCCAGCTTGCGCCGCCCGTCAACCGCATGGCGCAGGCGCAGTCTGACTTTCTCACCGATAAAGCGGGTGTAATGTTCAGACGTAAACAGGGGTCGATCCAGTCCCGGCGAGGAGACCTCGAGATTATACTGCCCCCGGATCGGATCCTCGACATCCAGCACACCGCTGATCTGGTGACTGGCCTGCTCGCAATCTTCCAGGGTGATACCCTCTGGCGAATCAATAAAGACCCGAACCACTGTATGCCTGCCCTGGGACTGGTGCTCAACGCCCACCAGCTCGTAACCCAGCGCCTGTACGGCCGAGGCGATCAGTGTGGTCAGCCTGTCTGTTGCCCGTCCCATTTTTCGGTACACCCCTAAACAAAAAGTGGGCGCGAGGCCCACTTCCTGAATAACACCAAATTCGTGCCGGATTGTAACACCTTATATATAGACCCGGCAATCCTGCGGAGTGAAATTTACCGCCTTACCCCGCAGCATGCAAGGCCTGCAACTACCATCGGCTCAGGGAAATGCCGGAATGGTCGGATCGACATCACGCACATCGGCTTCGGGGTGGTGCTGTTTGACCCGCTTCGAGAGCGTTTCCACCTGTTCCACCGGCACATCGACCATCATCAACAGGCGCCCCTGTTCGATCTGGGCCCAGAAGCCCTTCAGCCGGGTATTGGGAATGTTGACCGCCACCATGGTCGAGGCAAACAGCCCGATCAGGGCCCCGCCGACGGTGATCGAGCCGACCGACCAGACCTCCAGTCCGGAAACGATATAGCCCATCATGACGGCCAGACTGCCGAGCAACACACCGGCAAAGGCCCCGACAATTGCCCCGAGCTGGGCGCCATGCACCAGATCGCTGCGCTGCAGCAGGGACGCTTCGGGCAGATCGCCCAGATCCCTATCGGAACGGGCCAGCACATGAATATGCCGCTCCTCAACTTTCGCCAGCAACAATTCGTCATGAATCGCCTGGGCCGATTTGACATCGGGAAGCACAAAATATAACCGCCTTCTCATCACTGACCTCCTTCCTCATGATTGAGGGTTGGTCGGGCCGAGGCCCGAGCGTTGGAGAAGGATATCGTCCTGTTATTTTCAGTATAGTTGACAAAAACAGTTTGAATAGTGCGATCCACCCCGCAACGGCTCAGACTGAAACGCTTCCCCGTGGCCATATGCTGACTCATCCCTTGTGGCCGACACGCCCGACAGTCGCCGCGGAACATCTCGCATTTCTACCTGTATTACAGACATCTGTTTTGCGTGTAGAGTGTCAGCACAGAACCCGGCACTGACGGCCACACAGGAGGCACGTATGGCAAGTCTGCAGTTTCTCGGGGCCATCGGCGAAGTCACCGGTTCGGCCTATCTGATACGCACCGCTCGCAGCACCCTGTTGCTCGAGTGTGGTTTGCATCAGGGCCGCGGCGCCGATCAGGCCAATGAAGCGCCCTTCGAGTTCAGCGTGGCCGAGATCGACGCGGTGGTGCTCTCGCACGCTCATCTGGATCACAGCGGCCTGTTACCCAAACTGGTGAAGGAGGGCTATCGGGGGCCAATATACATGACCCGGGCCACCCACGATCTCCTCGATATCATGCTGCACGATGCGGCCTTTTTACAGATGAAAGATACCGAATGGGAAAACAAACAGCGCCATCGTGCCGGCAAGGCCCCGCTCGAGCCGCTGTATACCGACCAGGATGTCGAGACCACACTGCAACAACGCCAGACCCTCGATTACCGGCAACGTATCCCGATTTGCCCGGATGTACAGCTTCAGTATCATGATGCCGGTCATATCCTCGGCTCGGGGATTGTGGAACTGACACTCGAGGATAGCGACCCGCCCCGGCGACTCGTCTTCTCCGGCGATCTCGGCAATATGCACCATCCATTGTTGCAGGATCCCGCGTTCCTGCAACAGGCCGATACCCTGTTGCTCGAATCCACGTACGGGGATCGCAATCATCGCGCTTACCCCAATACCGTGGAAGAATTTCATCAGGCCCTGCAGGCCGCCAGTGAGGCCGGTGGCAATGTCCTGATCCCCGCCTTCGCCGTGGGCCGCACCCAGGAGATCCTGTTCTGGCTGGGCAAGTTTTATCGCCAGGGACGCCTGCCCCAGCGTCAGATCTTTCTCGACAGCCCCATGGCGATTGCCGCCAGCGAACTCTATTTTCGCTATCTGCATCTGTTCAACGACGACGATGCCCAGGCCTTCGTCGAGACGGTCAAACATCGCTGGGAGGAGTGGTTACCCGGTCTGCGTTGTACCCGCACGGTCGAGGAGTCGATGCAGATTAACCAGATTCACGGTGGCGCGATTATCATCGCCGGCAGCGGCATGTGTACCGGCGGACGCATCAGTCACCACCTGAAAAACAATCTCTGGAAAAACAATACACATCTGATCATCGTCGGCTTTCAGGCCGCCGGGACCCCCGGCCGCGCCCTGGTCGACGGGACAGAACGGCTCAGGCTGTTCGGTCACGACGTCAGTGTCAAAGCCCATCTCCATACCCTTGGCGGGTTCAGCGCTCATGCCGACCAGCAACATCTGCTCGAGTGGGCCGGCCACTTCCAACCCCGACCGAAACTCTATCTGGTGCACGGCGAACAGGATAAACGCGAAATCCTGCAGGAACAGTTCCGCCAGCAACACGACTGGAACGCCCACCTCCCCGCCTACAAGGAAAAAATCGAACTGTAGGAAACTTCTCTCTTCTCATATCTCTGGAAATTGACGCAGAGAACGCAAAGACGCAAAGGACGCTGAGAAAATAATTCAGAAAAGTTTGTACAACGTGATTTTTCACCATCCTGGCAGTGCCGGAATTTGCCTGGTACCTTGTTCGATTCTTTAAGGCAAAAACCTTTGCGTTCTTTGCGTCTTTGCGTCCTTTGCGTTGTTTCCATAGTACTGAAAAGTAGTACTGAAAAGCGGGATCATCAGGCGGGCGATTCTCATTCCCGGCCCGGCTGTGCTAAGTTAATAACATCATTTTCAAACGGACAGGAATACTCATGCGCATTGCACTGATTGGTCTGGGCAAGATGGGGGCCAATATGGCCCGGCGGCTGTTGCGCCAGGATATCGAGGTGGTGGGCTATAACCGCTCACCCGATATCGTCAACCAGCTGGCGGAAGAGGAGAAGCTGATCCCCGCCGAAAATCTGGAAGCGGCCATCACGCAACTGCCAACACCACGTATCGTCTGGCTGATGCTGCCGGCCGGCGAGGTCACCGAACAAACCCTGCAGTCCCTGCCCGGCCTGTTGCAAGCGGGCGATATCGTGGTCGACGGGGGCAATGCCAATTATCACGACAGCCAGCGCCGCGCGGCCATGCTGGCCGAACACCAGATTGGGTTTGTCGATGCCGGGACCTCCGGCGGGGTCTGGGGCCTGAGTGAAGGCTACTGCATGATGGTCGGCGGCGAACGGGCTCACGTGGAACCCCTGCTGCCGGTCCTCAAGGCGCTGGCGCCGTCCCCCGATCATGGCTGGGCCCATGTCGGCCCGCCCGGTGCCGGCCACTTCACCAAGATGATTCACAACGGCATCGAATACGGCATGATGCAGGCCTATGCCGAAGGCTTTGCCCTGCTGCAGGGCAAACAGGAGTTTGAGCTGGATCTGGGGCAGATCAGCGAACTGTGGCGTCACGGTTCGGTGGTGCGCAGCTGGCTGCTGGATCTCTCCGCCGAATTCTTGCAACAGGATCAGCAGCTGGCCAATATCAGCCCTTATGTCGCCGACTCCGGCGAGGGGCGCTGGACGGTGATGGAGAGTATCGATCAGGGCACCGCCGCGCCAGTGCTGGCGCTGGCCCTGCACATGCGCTTTGCCAGCCAGGATGAGACGGCCTACGCCAACCGGATTCTGGCCAAAATGCGCGAAGCCTTTGGCGGCCATGCGGTAAAATCCGAATGATTGAACTGGAACCCTGCACCTTTATTGTCTTCGGCGCGACCGGCAACCTGGCACGTAACAAGCTGCTGCCCGCCCTCTACCATCTGGAAGAAGCGAACCGGCTTCCGGATGAGATGTGCGTGGTCGGTTTTACCCGCCAGGCAATGAGCGAAACCCAGTGGCATGACGAGATCACCGAACTGTTACGCGAGCGCGCCCGGGATGGCCTGAATGATAACGTTATGCAGCGCCTATTACAGCGCCTGCATGTGTTCAGTGGGGATATGACCCGGGGCGAGTCATTACAGGACCTCAAGGCCTATCTGGAATCCAATACCAGTATCCCGACGAACCTGGTGTTTTACATGGCGATTCCGCCTTCCTACTACTCGGCGGTCAGCCAGGCCATTGCCAGCGCGGGGCTGAATAACGAGGATCAGGGCTGGCGGCGTCTGGTGATCGAAAAACCGTTCGGCTACGACGTGCAAAGCGCCACCCGGCTGGACGAAAACCTGCAAAAAACCTTCCGTGAAAAACAGATTTTTCGTATCGATCATTACCTTGGCAAGGGTATGGTGCAAAACGTTCTGGTGTTCCGTTTTGCCAACCTGATGCTGGAACCGTTGTGGAACCGCAATTACATTGACCACGTGCAGATCACCCATTCGGAGACCCAGGGGATCGCCGGGCGTGCCGCATTCTATGATCAGGTTGGCGCCATGCGCGACATGATCCAGAGCCATCTGTTGCAGATGCTGACGCTGGTTGCCATGGAGCCCCCGGCCAATCTGGATGCCGAGTCCCTGCGTGACGAGAAGGTCAAAGTGCTCAAATCGATCCGCCCCATTCCCCGGCGCGCCATCAACGCGCACGCCTATCGAGCCCAGTATACCCGCGGCAAGATAGACGGCCGTAATGTGACCGGGTATGTCGATGAAGACGGCGTCCCTCCCGACAGTACGACCGAAACCTATTCGTCACTGAAATTGTATATCGATAACTGGCGCTGGCGCGGTGTGCCTTTCTATTTGCGTACCGGCAAGCGGCTGGCCCAGAACAGCTCCATGATCAGCATCCGCTTCAAGCATCCGCCGCAACAGCTGTTTCGCAAGACCCAGATTGAAAAACTCAAACCCAACTGGATCCTGCTGGGTATCCAGCCCCAGGAATGCCTGCGCATGGAACTGCAGGTCAAGGAACCGGGACTGGAGATGCAGACCCACACCACCCGCATGGACGCCAGTTATTGCGGCATCAACGCCTATCCGCTCGATGCCTACGAAACCCTGCTGCTGGATGTCATCGAAAACGACCGCTCGCTGTTTTTACGTTATGATGAAATCCAGCTGGCCTGGGAAGTCGTTGATCCCGTCGTCAAGGCCTGGGACAGCGACAACGAATTCATCCACACCTACCCCGCCGGCAGCTGGGGCCCGCCCGAAGACACCCGCCTGTTCGACCACGAAGACCACTACTGGCGCAACTCGCTCGACGAAGAATGAAACGCAGTATTAGCTATACACTGTAAATAACGCAAAGAACGCAGAGACGCAAAGTTCGCAAAGGAATAATTTATTACTTAATTTATTCCACAACCCGCAGAGATAACAGTACTGATCCGCATGCCTTGCTCTTCGTTCCTCTGCACTGCTCAAATGATGGCGCGTAGTATGGCATCCTACCCGGTTTTAATTGCGGCACAGTCGCGTCTATCTCTGCTAACTGTTATCTGCCAATTTTTACAATATTTTCTTTGCGTTCTCAGCGCCTTTGCGTTCTTTGCGTTAAATATCTATTTATCTATATTCCCCGCATACCACGCGGCGCCGAGCAGGCCGGCGCGGGGGGTGGTGATGGCCTTGATCGGCATACTTTCCAGCAGTTCGTTCATGGGCGGTTTGTTGTTGAAGGTGGCCAGAAAATCGCTCTCGCCCAGCGCCCCAAGCAGATGGGCCGTGATACCGCCGACCAGATAAACGCCGCCGGTGGCCAGGCCCACCAGGGCCAGGTTGGCGGCACAACTGCCATAGATACGAAAAAACAGATCCAGTGCCTGCGAAGTCTGCAAATCCTCCCCCGCCAGGGCCAGGCGGCTGATGGTCGCCGGTGGGTTCTCAGTCTGTAATACCCGTTCGGCATCCGTGCCGTTGCGCCAGGCATAATAGCGATACAAGCGTACCAGTCCGGGGCCCGACAGGATCTGCTCGTAACTGACGCGCCTATCCGCGTGGCGTAAAAACCGCAGCAGATCGGCCTGTTCGTCATCCAGCGGGGCGAAGTCCATATGCCCCCCTTCCGAGGGTATCACTATCGGCTCTGCCTGGTACGTACTGACCAGGGCCATACCCAGACCGGTGCCCGGCCCCAGCACGGCCCGATTGCCGCCGATCGTCTCGCCGGTCTGCAGAATGTGATAATCGCGCTCATTGAGTATCGCCAGGCTGTAGGCATTGGCGACAAAATCATTGATCAGGCTCACCTGCCGGATGGCAAAGCGCTGTTCCAGTCGCTCGCTATCCAGTGTCCAGGGCAGATTGGTCAGGCTAACACGGCGCTCCCGCACCGGCCCGGCCACCGCAAAACAGGCCGAGACGATGTCATGCTGACAGTCATGTTCATCCAGAAAACGTTCCAGAATCGTCTCAAAACCGGCAAACTCGCGGGCCGGATAATGTTGTTCGCCATGAATGACGAGCTGCTCCGCCTGCACCTCGGCCAGCAGGAGCCGACAATTTGTCCCCCCGAGATCCCCGGCAATAATCACGTCGACTCCGGCAATTCACTGGCGGCGGCCTGATCCAGATACCATTCAATGCGCCCCTGTGGAGCCAGTTTCTGGACCGGAAATTTGCGTTCGGTTTCGGAGCCAAACACCCGGGCGATCACCGCTGCCTTTGTCTCGCCACTGACCAGCAGCATAAGATAACGGGCCGTATTGAGCACCGGATAGGTCAGGGTGACACGCCAGCTGTTCAGCTTTTCCACATAGACACTGACTACCGGACTATCGTTGACAGTCAGTGCCGAACTCTCAGGAAACAGTGATGCGATGTGTCCATCATCACCGACCCCCAGCATAATCAGATCAAAACAGGGCTGTCCATTGGCACCCCGATTGACATTTTCCAGCTCCTGGCGATACGCCACCACCGTGGTTTCAATATCCGGCTGGACATGGATGGGATGCACGTTGGTCTCCGGAATCGGGACATGATCGATCAGGGCTTCACGGACCATCCGGTAGTTACTGTCGGGATGATCGGCCGGAACATCCCGCTCATCCCCCCAGTAAAGATGGATCTTGTCCCAGTCGAGATTCTCCCGCTGTAACAATTCGTAAACCGGTTTCGGTGTCGAACCACCGGCCAGCGCAACATGAAAACTGTTGCGGGCACGGATCGACTCATTGGCCAGTTCCACCCAGCGTTGCACGGCAGCATGAACCAGCTGCTCGCGGTCGAGATAAACCTGATACGGTTGCTGAGATTTCAAGCACGGACTCCTGCGTTGATTCGCTGTTCAAATCAACATACACTGCTTTGTGTACTGATTCTATAACTTGGCGAGTTCCCGTTCCCATGTCAAGACATGCAGCCTCCAATCACATTGAGGAAAACGGTTACCAGAAAGCCTGCGATCTCCTGCATGAATGCCGGACGCGGGTCGGTTTTCTTGCCAGCCCGACAGACAGCAACAATTATCGGCGCATCTGGTCGCGTGACGGGGTCATCCTCTCTCTGGCCGCCCTGCTGACCGAGGAACCCGAACTGCTCGAGGCGGCCAGGGAAACATTGCACACCCTGGCGCGCTATCAGGGCCCCCATGGCGAAATTCCCAGTAATGTGGACCCGGCCGCGAAACGTGTCAGTTACGGCGGTACCACCGGGCGGGTAGATGCCTGTCTCTGGTTTGTCATTGGCTGTGGTGAATACTGGAAAGCCAGCGGCGATCGCGAATTCATCGAGAAAATGGTGCCGGTACTGGAGAAGATCCGGTTCCTGCTCGGCGCCTGGGAGTTCAACAACCGCGGGCTCATTTATGTACCGCAAGCCGGAGACTGGGCCGATGAATATCTGCATTCCGGTTATGTACTGTATGATCAGCTGCTCTATCTCCAGGCACTGCGCACCCTGCGAACCGTCCATCAGGATCTGCAGGGCACCAGCGATCATACTCTCAAGGAACGCATCGCTCATCTAAAACACCTGATTCAGGCCAACTACTGGTTTCATAACGGGGACGGCATCCCCGACGATGCCTATCACGAAATTCTTTATCGCAAGGGGCGGGAAGCGGAATCCGGCTGTGCCGGACGCTACTGGATGCCCTTTTTCTCTCCCACCGGCTATGGCTATCGATTCGATGCCTTTGCCAATATTCTTGCGTCGCTGCTGGATGTGGCCGAGGAAACACAGAGTGAAGCGGTAGACGATTTTATTCACACCATTACACCGAAAAAACTGTCCCTGATTCCGGCATTTCACCCGGTCATTCATCCCCCGGATCGGGACTGGAAGGATCTGCAAATGACCTTCTCCTATACGTTCAAGAACAAACCGCATGAATATCATAACGGGGGCTTATGGCCGATGCTGACCGGCTTTTATGTCGCCGACCTGGCCCGCCGCGGCAAAACGGCGCTTGCACAGCAGTACCTGGCCGGCATTCATCAGGCCAACGCCCTGGACAGTGATGAAACACCCTGGAGCTTCCCCGAGTTTGTCCACGGCAGCAAACTCACTCCCGGCGGTACCCGCAAACAGGGCTGGAGTGCCGCTGCCGCGTTAATTGGCCACTGGGCCATCAAGGGCAAAAGCCCGTTTCGTATCGACCATGACTGAGCGTGTTCTGATCTGTACCGATCTGGATCGAACCCTGATCCCCAACGGCCATCCGTCCGAATCGACCCTGGCCCGCCCGCTTTTGCGTCGACTGGTTGAACGGGATGAGGTCTATCTGGCCTATGTATCCGGGCGTGACAAAGTGTTATTGAACGAAGCGATCCGGGAATGGGATTTACCACTGCCCGATTATGCTATCGGGGACGTGGGCACCACGTTATACACCATTAACGGAGGTCACTGGCAGCTGATGAGTTCGTGGCAGGAAGAGATCAGCCGGGACTGGGGCGATTACCAGCGCACCGATATCGCCGACTGGTTGCAGGATATTGACGCACTGACCCTGCAGGAAGCGCACAAGCAAAACGATTACAAACTCAGTTATTATGCTCCTGTCGATATATCTGTCGAAACGCTGTTGAGAGACATCCGACAGCGGCTGGATGCCCGACACCTGCGCTACAACCTCATCTGGAGTATCGATGATCTCAAGCAGATCGGGCTGCTGGATATTCTTCCGCAACGGGCCAACAAGCTGGAGGCGATCCGGTTTTTAATGCAGTCGCAGGCGTTCCCCGTCGATACCACTGTTTTCTCCGGCGACAGCGGCAATGATCTTGAAGTACTGACCAGTGAAATCCAGGCCACCCTGGTCAACAACGCCAGCGAAGCCATCAAGCAACAGGCCACAGAAATGGCCGAACAAAACGGCTATGTGAATCGACTGTATATCGCCCGAGGGGATTTTCTGGACATGAACGGCAACTACGCCGCCGGCATCCTCGAAGGCCTGGCCCACTATATCCCCCATACCAGAAAATGGATGACAGAGACGGAAACTAGTCGGGATGGTGGAAGTTAACGCAGAGGAACGCAAAGACGCAGAGTTCGCAAAGAAATCCATTTTATCGTACTGTCTATTTCAACTCCCGGATAAACTGAATATTAACTTATTTTCAAAATAACACTTCGCGTTCTTGGCGTCTTAGCGTCCTTTGCGTTATTACCAGACAATCAGCTGCTAGTCATTCGGAATCCGGGTTTTATCCAGGAAGTTGTAGTATTCGATCCCCTCGATAATCCCGTCGGCATAGCTTTTTTCCGTGAAATAGATCCGGGGTTTGTCATGTAGCTTGTCCAGTTCCGGGCTGTGGTTGGCAACGACCACACCGAGAGTGCTGCCCTGCAGCATTTCCTCGTCGTTACCCGAGTCACCGACAACCAGGATACGGTCCAGTGGAATTCCCCATTTCATCGACAAGTAACGTATCGCCAGCCCCTTGGAGGCACGAATAGGTAATAAATCCAGGTGGGTTTTCTCCGAAAGAATTGCCTTGGCGTGCAGATCGTGGCGCCGCAAATGGCGCTTTATCTCCCGGACGCTCGGCGCTTTTTCGGGATCGAGCTTGTAGCTTATCTTGTGTTCGCGTTGTTCACTTTCCGGCGCCAGTTCAACGCCCGGACATTTATCCATGGCCTTGCGCAAGACTCGCGGCTCCCATCGATAATCCAGATTTCGTCTCCAGAGATTATCTTCCACAATACGTTCGTCCTGATGCGCGTAATGAATTTCCGTACCGACCGACGTCACGAGAATGTCCGGGGTTGGCAGATTATAACGCTTGAGAAAATTCAGAGTTGAGTCCAGAGTTCGTCCGGTAGCCAGTCCAAAGCCAATATCCTTGCCGTTTTCTTTCAGATAGCTCAACAGACGTTTGAGCGCGGCCTTATCGCCAAACAGGGCATTATCGATGGCGGTAAATCCAATCCGGTCCAGCGAAACCAGACGCGTTTTACCTGTCGGCACAAAAGGCGCACGGTAATGGTCCGCACGAAAGCCACTGATTTTCTCCAGATAGGTTTTGGCATGGCCTTCCCAGCTGTAATGCCGATGAGCGCCTTCATAACCCTGCTTTGACCAGAGTCGCCATTGCTTGCGATCCGAAAGGGCCGTGAGCAGTGCATCGGCAATCCCCTCACTATCATGGGGATCGATCAAAATGCCATTCTGACAATTGGCAATGATCTCACTCGGACCACCGTCATTGGTTGCCACAATGGGCAGACCACTGGCCGCGGCTTCTATCAGGGTCAGCCCGAACGGCTCGGTCCATGCCGGATTAACAAACACCCCGCATGTTTGTGCCGCCAGGCGGTAAAGCGCCGGCACATCGTCACTATTATGGTGTTTGGGATAGGCAACCTTGCCATAAAGATCATATTTATCGAACTGTAACAGCAGCTCCTTGAGCACCTCTCTTGGACCTTTTTCCATCTGGGTAATATCATCCCGGTTACCGGCGATGAGTACCAGATTGGCTTTTTTCTGCAGCTCGGAAGACTCGCCATACGCTTTGACCAGAGTCGTGATATTTTTACGTTCGTCGGCGCGGGAAAGCGCCAGTATCATTGGCTTTTCCGGTTTCTGGATAAAACGCTGAAGCTCTGTGGCAATTTCCGCCGGCTTTTCATCTTGCTCCGGCGGTCGGTAACGACCGATATCGACGCCCGGCGGGATGACCTCCATACGTGAGGGATGATAATTATCGTATTTGGCGTATTGCTCCTCGACCTCCTGATGGGTGCTGGCGACAATCATGGCCGCCGTGCCAAGCGCGATCTCTTCGGCTTCGATACGCTGGCTCAGATTATACTGTGACTCCAGTTTTTCTTTTTTGATTCCCTTGGTAAGCAACTGACGCTGTTTTTCCCGGCCGAGTGAGTGGCCGGTAAATATCATCGGCGATCCCAGCAGGCCCGCCACGCGGGCGGCAACCAGTCCGGCATCGGCATAGTGTCCATGAATAAAATCCGGCACCTGGCCAACCGAGCGAATATGCTGCAGGGCATGATCGATAAATTCATCCAGATGGGGCCACAGGACTTCCTTGCGCAGATAACGGCGGGGTCCGCAGCGCAAACGGATCAGATTGGCTTTTGGGGAGAGCTCTTCCTGTGGGCGGCTGTAGTCAGAATCGACCTTGGGATCTTCCACCAGCCGGGTCAGCAGATCGACACGGGCAACATCGTCCCGTTCTGCAAGCGCTCTGGCCAGTTCCACTACATACAGGGTTTGACCGCCGGTATCAGCATCACGCCCGAGTTCGAGGTTTTTGGCCCGGATCAGACCATGTACGCTGATTAAAACTATATACAGTTTGTCTTCACCGTTATTATTTTTCATAGCGTCCAGAGATAGCGGTAATGGCGATAGAACTCCTCGTCCTGGCTGATAGCGCCGCGCAAGCGGCAGATCGCCGAAGCGAATTCCACGGCCCGTTGCAGTTTAACTTCATCCGGCCACTCTCTGAGCAGCCCCGCGAGCCAGACGGCACTGAAGCCATCGCCGGCCCCGACCGTATCGACCAGACGCCCAACCTCGACGGGCGCGATCTGGCGGGTTTCCTCCGGGTTCACCAGCATGGCCCCCTCACTACCGCGCGTCACAATGGCCGCCTGCCAGCCGTAATGTTCAAGCATGCCACGCGCGGTCTTCTCAATACTTTGATTATTATCAATCCGGCAATCGCTCAGCGTGGCCAGTTCGTTGTCGTTCAGCTTGATCCAGTTTATATCCTGTAATAGCTCAGCAAGTTGCGCCCTGTTCCACCATGGGGCACGCAGGTTAATATCCACGAAAATCGAAGGTGCGCTCTGGCGCAACACAGAGAGGGTCTGCGCCGAATCCGGCAGACGACTGATCAATGAGCCGTGATACAGTGTGCCATAGGCAGGATGATCATACAGATGATTGACCATATCGGGCATGACATGGTCATAGGCGACATCCGGGACAATATCGAAATCGGGCTGGCCGTTTTCCAGGCTGACCTGGACCTGGCCGGTGCGATGGTCGGGGTCCTGAAATACGGCCGAGGTATCCATTTCCCACTGATCCATGGCGTGCAGAATCCGGTCCCCCAGTCGGTCATGGCCAACCCGGCTGACGAACAGCGGCGCCAGTCCCAGTCCCTGCAGGTGCCAGGCGACATTAAACGGTGCACCGCCGAGAACTTCGGTGCCATCCGGGAAAATATCATACAATACTTCGCCAAAGACCACCGGTCGCATCTGCGTTGACCATCCTGTCATACCCGTCTCCTTCGGGCGCCATTCAGCCTATCTGTCATACAAGCGATGCCTGTGGTCACACAGACCGCTTTCAAACTTTTCTGGCATAAAATTTGTAAGGTATTTATGATAACTGAACATATGTTTATAATCGTCATCGACCCAATTCCTGACCAATCAGGTTAAGCATTTATTATGTCCGTAGAACACATCATAGAACGCGCTTACGAGATTCTCAATCAATCGATTGTCCATTATCGCGGCAAACCGGTGGGCACCGTTGCCGCACTGAAACACACGCACCTTGCGGCAGCGAACTATGAAGAATGCTTTATTCGCGACTTTGTCCCCTCCGCGCTGGTATTTCTGGCGGACGGCAAGCCTGAAATTGTGCGCAATTTTCTGGAGGCGGTTCTGGAATTGCGAACCAGCGAACGCACGGTTGCCGGTCACGAAATCCAGCCGGGTGTCATGCCGGCCAGTTTTACCGTCGCCACCGATTTCGACGGTAACGAGCGACTGCAGGCCGACTTTGGCGAAAAAGCCATAGGCCGGGTGGCCCCGGTGGATTCCATGATGTGGTGGTTGATTCTGCTGTTCATCTACACTCGCAGTACCGGCGATGATTCACTGGCCAAACGGGCCGACTTTCAGCAGGCCATGCGACAGATCCTGCATCTGTGTCTCAAGGATACCTTTGAGGTCACCCCGGCCCTGCTGGTGCCCGACGCCTGCAGCATGATCGATCGACGCATGGGGATATATGGCCATCCCCTGGAGATTCAGGCCCTGTTCTACGGGGTGTTGCGCATCACCCATTCCCTGCTCGAGGACAAGGATCCCCAGGGCGATCACTCCCTGGTCGACACCGCCATGACCCGTGAACAGGCCCTGCAGAGCTACGTGCGTTTGTTCTACTGGCTTGATCTGAGCCGATTGAATGAAATTCACCGCTATACCACCGAGGAATTCGGCCACGACAGTGTCAATGTCCTCAATGTCTATCCCGAGTCGATTCCCGACTGGGTGATTGAGTGGATGCCCAACGACTGCGGATATCTGGTTGGCAATGTGGGTCCCGGACGTATCGATTTTCGATATTTCACCCTGGGCAATATGCTGGCCATCATGTTCGGTCTGGCCTCCGATGAACAGTCCGAGCGGATTATTCGCCTGTATGAACTGCGCTGGCCGGACCTGGTCGGCGCCATGCCATTGAAAATCATCTATCCGGCCATGGAAGGACTGGAATGGCAGGTTCGCACCGGTAGTGATCCGAAAAACGCAGCCTGGTCGTATCAAAATGGCGGGAACTGGCCCGTATTGCTATGGCCTTTCGTAGCCGCGGCGCAGAAAACCGGCCGTGGGGACCTGGCCGAACGCGCCTTCCAGATCGCCCTGAACAAACTGCCGCTGGATGAATGGCCGGAGTATTATGACGGCCGTTCCGGGCGCCTGATCGGTCGGCGCTCGAACAGTCATCAGGTCTGGACCGCGGCCTCGTTGATCTTTTCCTACAAACTGCTGGAAAATCCCGAATTGATTGATCTGCTCCCCCATTAAAGGGGAGCCGGCCATGGCCCCGCAGCGGCCATATTCGGTATAATTTCGACGTCTATCTAACAAGCCCTCTGTCATGTCAGACGAACCTGTTGAACTCAATGCCGCCGAACTGCGGCAAAAGCTGAATCTGGAAACCGGACAACTCGCCTGGTCCGAAGTGCAACGCCACTTTGCTCGCGGGGTCGTCGTGGTCGTCGGTCCACAGCTGGATCTGATTGACGTTGCCGCGGCATTCGCCGAGGATGACAGGCGTCGAATCGAACAGTGGATTCAGCAAGAGCAGCTTGTCCGCGCGCATGACGAGCATGCGTTGAAATGGACCGAACAGGAACCCGATTTCTGGAGCGTGGTGGTCGCCCCCTGGGTAATCGTGCAGGAAATCACTCCTCACTGATAACTTTCGATTGACCCGGTATTACACCCGGTATTCGATATCCTCGCTCAGCACCTGTTTCAGTAGCCTTATTACCTGCTCGCGGGATTTATCATCATAGGGCCGGGCCGCCACCTTGCCCCATACCGGGGCCGGCCAGGCCGGATCATCATGGTGTCGCACGATATGGTGGATATGCAGCTGCGGAACCACATTGCCCAGCGCCGCTACATTGAGTTTATCCCCGTTAAACCCGCTCATGATCGCCTCCCCGAAGCTTGAAGACTCATTCATTAGCTGGCGTTGTTCCGCCGGTGACAACTGGTAAATCTCCTCGATACCCTCGCGATCGGGCACCAGAATAAACCAGGGGTAGTTGGCATCCTGCATTAACAATACATGACACAACGGCATTTTACCGAGCAAAAGACAGTCCTTCAGCAGCTTTGAATGGATCTCCGTCAAGAGACAGCCTCCTCATATGTCGCTATAAAATCTTCTGCCAGCGCGAGCTTTTGCCGGCGAGTCAGCTTGCGGATTTCGGCTTCGCGTTTGGCGGCCGCCGAGCGGCTGGCGCAGGATTCCCGGTAGACCAGCTTCACCGGGCGCCGGGCACGCGTATACCGGGCACCCAGTTTGTTATCCTGGTTATGCTCAACAACCCGGCGCTCGGGATCGACGGTAATACCGGTATAAAGGCTGTTATCGCTGCATTGCAGCATATAGACATACCAGGCATTCGATTTTTTGACCATTTCGTGCATAATCAAACAAGCATTATAGTAATAGCTAACCCGACCGGCTAATTATGAAGTAAATCATGGCATCCGGCATCTTTCAATTTTCCCTGCCACTTGGCATCCTGATCTTCCTGGCTGCCGCCGTTGTGATCGCCATCTTCGGCGTCAGGATGACCCATGTGGCCCGTCAGCTGGCCATCCGGACCCGTATGGGCGAGGCCCTGATGGGGACCGTCTTTATCGGCGCCTCCACTTCCCTCTCGGGTATTATGACTTCCGTGACGACGGCCAGCTATGGCTATGCGGAATTGTCGGTCAGCAATGCGCTTGGCGGCATCGCGGCCCAGATGCTGTTTCTCGCCATTGCCGATATGTTTTATCGCAAGGTCAATCTGGAGCATGCAGCCGCTTCCGCGGAAAACCTGATAATGACGGCCTTTCTGATTATCCTGTTGAGCTTTCTGTTATTTGCCACCACGGTTCCCCATACCAGTATTTATGGAGTACATCCTGCCAGTCCGGTGCTGATCATTATCTACCTGTTCGGTATCCATATCCTCTCCAGAACACACCAGATGCCGATGTGGACGCCGAAAAATACACGCGATACCCGGCATGAGTCGACGCAAAAACCGAGTCGCCACTCCCCCTCGCTCGGGAAACTGTGGTACCAGTTTGCCATTTGTGCCGCAATGGTGGCCGCGGCCGGCTGGGTATTGGCCCAGACCGGCATGCTTATCGCCCGGGAAACCGGTTTGAGTGAGGGTGTGGTCGGAGGTATCTTTACCGCCGTTTCCACTTCACTACCGGAACTGGTGATTGCGGTGGCGGCAGTGAGAATGAAATCATTGACGCTGGCGGTCGGCGATATTATCGGCGGGAATCTGTTCGATACACTGTTTATCGCGGTTTCGGATTTCGCTTACCGCGACGGTTCGATCTACGCGGCCATATCGACGGCGGAATCAACATGGCTGGCGATCACCCTGATAATGAGCGGCATACTGATGGTGGGTTTACTGCACCGGGAACGTCATGGCCCGGGCAATATCGGCTGGGAGAGTGTCTTGCTGATAATAACTTATCTACTGGGAGTGCTGACCCTGCTGCTCATATAAAACCGGGCCGCAGGCGCGCAGAATACCAGCCCGCATCACGCCAAACATGCGATATTTGCCCCAAAGAGGCTGGGCACAGTAACCACTTAATGATTCTGCAAAGTGTAGCCTCTGAGGTTCCTTGCAAAGTCCTCCAGCGCCGCGATGCCCGTGCGCTCGGCATCACTGCACCACTGTTGCAACCATTGCAGACGCAGGGCGGAGTTGGTCGCCGAGCGGGCCCACAAGTCCTTGAGCTGCTGTTTGAAGCGATAAACCGTTTCCAGGGTCTGGTTCTGGCTCAATGTCTCGTTCAGAATCCGATTCTCCTGATGGTCGAGCTTGAGATCCTCGCGCGTCATCCATTTGCGTAAACGACGGTAAAACCGGCGGTAGCTCATCATCCAGGGCATGTCGTTCTGCCTGTAAAACCGGTATGACAACCTGTCGACCATACAATTTGAGCACATGGAAGCGGTTACGCATCACCGCCCGCAGGGTTTCCATATCCAGCACTTGCTTGTCGGCCAGTCGTCGGATGCGCGGGGCGACGGAACGAACCCGGGCCAGTCCGAGCAGGCTTAGCAGGCGAATATAGACCCAGCCGATATCCAGCTCCCACCACTTGTTGGCCAGCCTGGCCGACACCGCATGCGCATGATGATTATTGTGCAATTCCTCACCGCCGATCAGAATCCCCCAGGGGACAATGTTGCGCGATGCATCGCGGGTTTCGTAATTACGATAGCCCCAGTAATGACCAATGCCGTTGATCACCCCCGCCGCCCAGATCGGAATCCAGAGCATTTGCACCGCAAAGATGGTAATCCCGATGGGACCGAACAGGAGCACATTCATCCCCAGTAACAGCATGATGCCGACAAAGGGATGGGGTGTATAAACATGGCGCTCCAGCCAGTCATCCGGGGTACCCTTGCCATACTGTTCCAGCGTTTCCTGATTGACCGATTCGGCGCGATACAGCTCGCTGCCCTGCAACAACACCTTGCGAATTCCCCTGACCTGCGGGCTGTGAGGATCCTCCTCGGTTTCGCATTTGGCGTGATGCTTGCGATGGATCGCCACCCACTGGCGGGTCACCATGCCGGTGGTCAGCCACAGCCAGAAACGGAAAAAATGACTGATGATCGGGTGCAGTTTGACACTGTTGTGCGCCTGGGCCCGGTGTAGAAAAATGGTCACACTGGCAATGGTGATATGGGTCACAACCAGCGTCCATACAACCAGTTGCCAGGGTGTCAGGGGCCAGAGGCCTTCAAGATAAGTCGTCATTAATATTCTCGCCAAATCCGTGTTCGTTTAAAAATAGAAGTTAAAACGATTATTTTCCACGCCACTGAACATTATAAAGATCGTGACGGCGATCATGCAGATTCTGGACCGTGCCGCTGTTACGGGCCACCTGCAGGGTTTCCGGGCGTAAATCGGCAATCGCAACCGTTTCGGCATTCGGCGTGGTATCGGCCGCGATCCCGTCACGCGCGAAGGGAAAGTCACAGGGCGTCAGGATGCAGCTCTGGGCATACTGAATATCCATATTGTGGACATTCGGCAGGTTGCCGACATTCCCTGACATAACGACATAAAGCTGGTTTTCAACCGCCCGGGCCTGGCAACAGTAACGGACCCGCAGGTAACTCTGGCGTTCGTCCGTACAAAACGGGACAAACAGAATCTGAATTCCCTGATCCACCAGGTGCCGCCCCAGCTCGGGGAATTCCGAGTCGTAGCAGATCAACACCCCGATAGGACCGCAGTCGGTTTCGATGGCATTGACCGCGCGGCCGCCCTCGATATTCCACCAGTAAACCTCGTTGGGCGTGGGATGGATTTTGGCCTGCTCGTGGACCCGCCCGTCGCGCAAAAACACGTAGGAAATATTCTCTACCCGGCCGCTCTCGACCCGGGTCGGATGCGAGCCGCCGATAATATTGATATTGTAGCGCAGCGCCATCTCCCGCAAGGCTTCGACAAAATGAGGGGTGTACTTGGTTAATGCTTCAATCGACTCGGACGGACGCAGCTGCTGATCCTCGATGGACAGTAGCTGGAGGGTGAACATCTCCGGGAAAACCACAAAGTCACCCTGATAGTCAGCCACCACATCAACAAAGTATTCGACAATGCCAAGGAATTCGTCGAAGGATCGTACCCGGCGCTGCATATACTGCACCGTGCCGATACGCACCGTATCCGGCAAGCGTTCGCCATAGCGCTTGCTGCGTTCCTGCTCCTCCTCCTGCGGCACCTTGGGGTTGTGCCAGACCAGATGTACCGCATAGCCCAGCGATTCCCGATCGGAATCCAGGTAGTCCTCGATGATGCCGATAATCTCGAAACCATTGCGCAACTGGAAGGAGAGCACCGGATCACGCAGTTTTTTCTGCTTGACCTGTTCGATGTACTCCTCGACCGAGCTGAAACGTTTAATCCGCTTGGCCAGGGTCGGCAGACGGCCGGCAAACACAATTCCCTTGAGCCCGAGTGATTCGCACAATTTCTTGCGTTCGTTATACAAGCGGTTGCCGATGCGATAACCGCGGTACTCGGGATCGACCACCACTTCCATGCCGTACAGCCACTCGCCTTCCGGATCATGCCGGGACGCATAGCCATTACCGGTAATTTCCGCCCAGGTGTGGGGGCGCAGTGCCACCTTGCCGGCGATACGGAACGTGGCGCAGTAGCCGACCACCTGGTCGTCCACCAGCACCACGAACTGACCGGCCGGATAATTGTTAATCTGACCGCGAATCGAGCCTTCCGAATAACCCGACTGACCGCTGCTGTTGCGATACGCCCGGTCCGTCAAGGCGGCGATGGCCGGAACATCCTGGTTGGTGGCGTTACGGACTGTCAGATGACTGCGCGGGTTTTTAAACGGCGTTGAACCGCTCTGTTGTTTCGCCATGGGGTCAGTGCCTGTCAAAACCGGTTAAACTATACCGGCAAGTTAATACAAAATTCATTCAAATTGCTCTGTTTTTGTCCGGATAACCGGGTTATTGCATGTAGGCGTAGTCTTCCTCGCGCTGCAGACGGATAATTTCCGCATCGGCCATCGGGACCATCTGGACGAACCCGTGGATATCTTCCGGGTCATAACCATGGCCCCGGGCGGCAATCCGGCACATGCGAATGTCGATCACATCGCCCACTGTCAGGCTCCGGGCCCGGGTGACCAGCTCCTTGTACTTGAGATAGTTCTTGATACCGAAAAAGGGGATTTCATCGCCATGTAAGACCAGCACGATCGAGGCGGCAAACGGATCGGCGTGATAGACCTGGCTCAGATAACTGGCCCGGTCCAGCACCTGCTCGAACTGCTTGCGACTCGATACCGCCACATCATAGACCACCTTCCGGGGTTGATAATCATACGGTTGCGACTCGGCACTGCCCCAGGGCGCCTGGTCGGCGGCAACAACACCCCGGCTGCTTAAAAGCAATACGATTAACGGTAGCATTCGATTCATAACAGCTTCCTTATCGGATATAGCATGAATGATTCTAGCATCTTGCGAAAGTCACGGAACATGGGAGGATAGGGATTTCAATCGTCGCTCAGAGCCTGGGGCAACGCCTGCCTGTTCATGCGCGGCAAAACGGCATTACCTTACCAGGCCGCTTCAGAGGCAGGCCCTGAGCGCGACGTTGCAAGGCTAGCCGTACCAGGGGGCACATTCAGCCGACGACCGATCGACGGCGAGTTCCTGCAGACGGGCCTGCCAGTCTTCCAGACCCGCTTTCCAGTCGGCTACAAACTGTTCCAGCGATTCGACAAATTCGGGCTCGGGCTGTTGCCGGTTGATCGTGCAATGAACCACGACCTGCCCCGGGCCCCGATCCGCGTCGGCGGTCACGCTCCATTGCACGGCATTGGGACAGCCCGGCAGGGTAAAACGTACCCCGTCCCGCAGTATTTCCTGGTGTATGGCAAACTCGCCCCACAGGCAATAAATGCGTCCCCGCTCGCCCTGATGGGATAATACGGTTTCGATCGACGCACACCATGATGGCAGGTTGTCGATGCGCAAATAGCGTTGCAATTCGTTGGGGGTAAACGGCAGGCGGGCAGTCGCGTAAAATTCCATAATACTGTATCGGCAGAGTCGAAAGTGTCGTTCTTGTTATCCGGTTCAGGCGACCGCCATCATCATAACAAAGCGGCTCCCGAATACCAGCCTGCCCGGGGCACCGGGCGCGAATTTGCCGTGAAATAAATCCCGCACAAACGGTCGGGGACTGCCCGCAACCGGGCATTAAAGGGTAAACTACCCGCTTTTTCCGCGGTTCAACCCATCATGTCCGATTACGCCCTGTTTGTCACCGCCCCCCTCCACCTGGAGTCGCTCCTGGCCGAAGAACTGCATGCGCTGGGCATCGAGCAGGCGCAGGAAACCCGTGGCGGGGTCCGTTTTCGCGGCACCCTCGAGGAGGCTTACCGGGTCTGTCTCTGGAGCCGGGTGGCCAATCGGGTCCTGCTGGAACTGGCCAGTTTCACGGCCGATTCGTCCGAGGCCCTTTACCGGGGCGTGCAACAGATCGACTGGCGCGACCATTTCGGCGTCACCGATACCTTTGCCGTCCAGTTTCAAAGCAGCCAGTCCACCATCACACACAGCCAGTACGGTGCGCTCAAGGCCAAGGATGCCGTGGTGGATCAATTCCGCGATCGCGACGGCGAGCGGCCGTCGATCGACACCGGCTGGCCCGATGTGCGGATCAATGTCTATGTGCATCGCAACCAGGCCAGCATCAGCCTGGATCTCGCCGGCGATTCCCTGCATCGGCGGGGTTATCGGCGGGCCGGCGGCGCCGCGCCACTGAAAGAGAATCTGGCCGCCGCCATCTTGCTGCGCGCCGGCTGGCCGGCGATTGCGCGTGAACAGGGGACGCTGCTGGACCCCATGTGTGGCTCGGGGACCCTGCTCATTGAAGGTGCCTGGATTGCCGGGGACATTGCTCCGGGGCTGCTGCGGGAGTACTGGGGTTTCAGCGGCTGGCGGCAGCATCAACCGGCCCTGTGGCAAACGCTGTATGACGAAGCCCAACAGCGCCGTGAGCAGGGTCTGAGCCGCCTGCCGGCCATCCACGGCTATGATATCGATGAACGGGCCATCGACGGCGCCCGGCAAAATGTCCAGGCCGCCGATCTGGAGGACACCATTGAACTGCACTGCCAGTCGCTGCAGCAGCTGCAACCCGCCCCCGACCTGCAACCCGGCCTGGTCATCGTCAATCCCCCCTACGGCGAGCGACTGGGCAGCGACTCCGATCTGCCATTGGTGTATCAACAACTCGGTCAGTTACTCAAACAACAGTTCAGCGGCTGGCAGGTGGCCCTGTTCACCGGCAACCCGGAACTCACCGGTCAGCTGCAACTGCGCAGTCTGCGCCGTCACAGCCTGTATAATGGCCCCATCGAATGCAAGCTGTTCCACTACACGGTAGATAACCGGCACGACATCACCCCGCGCGGTTATCCCCGGCCGTTGACGCCGGCGGAGTTCACCGATAATGCCCGGATGCTGGCCAACCGGCTGCAGAAAAACCGCAAACAGCTGTCGCGCTGGCTGGCACGGGAAAACATTCACTGTTATCGACTGTATGACGCCGACATGCCCGAATACGCACTGGCCATCGATGTCTATGAGGGAGACCAGCGCCGGGTTCATGTCCAGGAATACGCACCGCCGCGCAGCGTGGACAGCGCCAGGGCCCGGCAACGGTTGCGTGAAGCCCTCGGCGTGATTCTCGATACCCTGCAGATCGACGAACAGCAACTCTTTTTCAAGGTCCGTCAGCGACAAAAAGGTACGGCCCAGTACGAAAAGCTGGCCGAGCAACGCCACTTTCACCCGGTGACGGAAGACGGCTGTCGTTTCTGGGTCAATTTCGAGGATTATCTCGACACCGGACTGTTTCTGGATCATCGCCTGGTGCGCGCCCGTCTCGGCGAGCTGGCCACGGGCGGCGATTTTCTTAACCTGTTTGCCTATACCGGCACCGCCACGGTCTATGCCGCCCATGGCGGTGCCCGCAGTACCACCACGATCGATATGTCAAAAACCTATCTCGACTGGGCGCGGCGCAATATGCAACTCAACGACCTGAACGGCAGCGAGCATCGCTTTATCCAGCGCGATTGTGTGGAATGGCTGCAACAGGAGGTTACTGCCCCACAGTACGATCTGATATTTCTCGATCCGCCCAGCTTTTCCACTTCCAAGCGAATGCAGACGAATCTGGATATCCAGCGCGATCACGTCTGGCTCATTCGCCAGTGCATGAAGCGGTTACGCAAGGACGGCGTCTTGCTGTTTTCCACCAACCTGCGCAATTTCAAACTGGACGAGCAGGCGCTGACAGCGCTGGATATCACGGATATTCATCATCAGACACTGCCGCGCGATTTTGAACGCAATCCAAAAATTCATCACTGCTGGGAATTTCGACACCGACAAAAAGCGGTTCTGTCCCTGAAATAAGCCGCATTGAGACCGGCATCGCGGAGACCGGCCCGATTTGATTTGATTTGACTCCGGGGAACAGAGGGAACGCCGCTCAGCGCAGACCGGCGCGATTTTCACACTGGCCGATCTCCTCGCTGCTCATGCCGAAGGTTTCCTGCAGTCCACCGAAGACACAGCTGGCATAATCATCCGCAACCGTGTCGAAATTCTTTGTGGTGATGATCGCGGGTAACTTGCGACTGCAATCCCTGACCAGCTGGTTGACCTGCCGCAGGCATTGCGCTTCTGTCGTGCCCAGGCATTTGACGAATGCCGGACTCTTGCAGGGCCCCAGTAAATCCTCGTGGGACTGGGCCACATATTCTTCACGACTGATTTGTTCTTCAGCCGGCAGCCATACCGGTTGCAAAACCAGAACCAGAAACAGCATGGCAGCATGGCCCGCCCGGGAACCGGCCCGGCGGCCGACAACCGCCAGAACAAGCCTGTTGATCTTGAAATTCATTATTCTCCCCGATGTCATACTGACTCCCTCGAAAAGCACCCGGGCAACGGCTATGCTTGTTGGAAACCCTGGCGAGTGAGTTTAATGACGTTGAAATTATCCCGGTTATTATTGTTATCCCTGACATTGTTCAGTTTTTCCGCTCCGGCCGTCAGCGCGGACAACGCCTCATCCCCCGGTGTGTTACAGCTGAGCATTGAAGAGGTTATCGGTCCGGCGACGGAGGATTATATCACCCGGGCCATCAACCAGGCGCGTGGTGAGCAGATCGGCCTGATAATCATTCGTATGGACACGCCCGGCGGGCTCGACAGCGCCATGCGCGGCATTATCAAAACTATCACCAATTCCCCGATTCCGGTTGTGACCTATGTCGCACCCACCGGCTCCCGCGCGGCCAGTGCCGGCACATACATTCTTTATGCCAGTCATATTGCCGCCATGGCGCCAGGCACCAACCTGGGGGCCGCTACCCCGGTCAAACTCGGGAGCCCGGGTCAACCGGACAAACAGCCCGACAGCGAGTCTGACAAGACCGGGGACGCCAAATCGGCCAGCGAACGCAAAGCCATCAACGATGCAGTGGCCTATATCCAGGGCCTGGCAGCGTTACACGGACGCAATGCCGAATGGGCCGAACAGGCCGTACGCCAGGCCGCGAGTCTCTCTGCCGGTGAAGCCCTGGAGAAGAACGTCATCGACCTGGTCGCACGCAGCACGGCCGATCTGCTGCAACAGCTCGACGGGCGGAAGCTGGAAGTACTGGGCCAGACAGTCATCCTCAATACCCTGGAGATGGATGTTAAAACCGCCAATCCCGACTGGCGAAGTCGTTTGCTTAGCGTGATCACCAATCCCAATATTGCCTATATCCTGATGTTAATCGGGATTTATGGCCTGATATTCGAATTCTCCAGTCCCGGCGCCATTGTTCCCGGCACCATCGGTGCCATCTGCCTGTTACTCGGGCTATACGCCCTGCAATTACTACCGATCAATTATGCCGGCATGGCACTGCTGCTGCTTGGCATTGCCCTGATGATCGGCGAAGCCTATCAGCCCAGCTTCGGCATTCTCGGTATCGGCGGGCTGATCGCCTTCGTTTTCGGTTCAATCATTCTGATCGACACCAGTGCGCCCGGATACGGCATTAACCCGGGGGTCATCACCGCGTTTGCCCTCAGCAGTCTTCTGATGTTTATCGTAGTCATCGGCCTGGCCCTCAAAGCACGACGACGACCGGTGGCAAGCGGCATGGAGCAACTGCTCGCGGACACCGGCACGGTTATCACCGCCGGCGATCATCGGGCCACCATTTTGATTCACAGTGAACACTGGCAGGCCACCTGCGATCAGCCGCTACAGCCGGGACAACGGGTCCGGGTGATCGCGGCCGATGGACTGACCCTGCAGGTGGAACTGCTGGACGAGCCGACCAACCAAGGAGAAGTAACATGAGCGATTACACTTTATATATTATTATCATTCTGATAGTCGCGTTTTTACTCAGCGCCATCCGCATTCTGCGAGAATACGAACGCGGCGTCATTTTCACACTCGGTCGCTTCTGGAAGGTCAAGGGTCCCGGCTTCATCATCGTCATCCCGTTAATCCAGCAAATGGTCAGGGTGGACCTGCGGATTATCGTCATGGATGTTCCCAGCCAGGATGTGATTTCCCAGGACAATGTCTCGGTGCATGTCAATGCCGTGCTCTATTTCCGGGTCGTCGATCCGGAGCGGGCCATCATTCAGGTAGAGGATTACTATTCGGCCACCAGCCAGCTGGCGCAGACGACCCTGCGTTCCGTGCTGGGACAACATGAGCTGGATGAAATGCTCTCCGAGCGCGACAAGCTCAACGCCGATATTCAGAAGATTCTCGACGAACAAACCGATGCCTGGGGCATCAAGGTCAGCAACGTGGAAATCAAGCACGTCGATCTCGATGACAGCATGATTCGCGCCATCGCCAAACAGGCCGAAGCCGAGCGGGTGCGGCGCGCCAAGATCATACATGCCGAAGGCGAACGCCAGGCCGCCGGCGAACTGTCCAATGCCGCAGAAATCCTCGCCCGGCAGGGTTCCGCCCTGCAACTGCGTTATCTGCAGACCCTGACGGAAATCGCCAACGACAAGACCAACACCATCGTCTTCCCCCTGCCGATGGATATGCTGGAAACCCTGACCAACAACCTGAAAAAATAACCAGAACGTCAGGTAGCGCAGTGTGCAACCAGACCTGCGCTTCCTGACTCCTGAATCTTGAATCCTGACTTATGACTGCCAACTGCCAACTGCCAACTTTATTCTCCTACCGTGACTTGCACAGCATCTCATAGGCGGCATTGATGGCCTGCAAACGCCAGGCTTCGCCGCCTCTGTCGGGATGATGCTGCATCGCCAAACGGCGATAAGTCTGTTTGATCACCTCATCATCGACCGGATCACTCAGACCCAGCTCCGCAAGCGCTTCTGCCCGACCATCAAAACGGACAAACTCGCGCCAGAAGGCATCCAGTAACTGATTGACGTCAGCTTCGGTCATCGTCTGCAAATTGCCCATATCCAGATAATAGTCGCGTAGCGGATCGGTTTCGGTCAGTGCATATTCTCCCGACTGCCAGGGCCACATACGTATTTTCAGGGCTGATATCTCGATAATGGCCTGCTGCCGTTGTAGCAACTCCCGTTGCAGTCTGTAGAGACCATGCATCAGCAGAAAGTGCATCTGGAACAGTTCCAGCGGTGGTGCCGGGCGGACTTTGGAAAAGCTGAAGTAACCCTGCTCTTTCAATGCCTGCAGCAGCGTGTATTCATCCATACCCCGGGGATGTTGAGCCAGCAATTGCTCGATATCCTGGTAGAAGCTGTCGGGTAGAGAACGGGATTGGTCAGCCTGGCGGGACATGTATTTTAATCAGACACCGGGATTACTGATCGAGTATCAGCTGCAGCCGTGCCTGATCCCCCCTGTTGCGAACCTCGATGGTATTTAATGCCGGCACCCGTTGCACAAGATAGGCACAGCTTGCGCTGATCATGGCCTGATTATCGTCATCAAACGCCTTGAGCAGATGCATGGCAACATAGCGGGCGCGCTGCAAACTGTCCGGCTCGGCAATATGCTCATCGGCCAGCTGGATACCCCGGTCCATGTCCTCATCCATCTTATCGAGAAAATCTCGCTGGCGACCCGGCAGGCGGGTATTGCGGTCGAATTCGAACACTACCTCGCCATCGATAGTCAGCTTCAACAGATTGTGCATCATTCCCCCTGACATCAAGGCCGGCGAGTACGACAAACCACCACGGTGTCGCCGTTTCAGTTGGCGACCTGCATGGACCAGAAGGCGTGCTCCTTGTCCAGAAACTCATCATAGGGAATATAGTGCGAACCGTCGCAGGAGAAAGTCAGGCCCACCAGGCCGTTGAAAATATTCAACGTGCCGGAGCGCAGATAGAAGGTTTCATCCATAAAACGCAGCTGGCGGAAAGCCTCGAGCACTTCATGAATCTGTCCGGCCGGGACCGCCGCCTCGCGTGAATAGGCCTGGTGCGGATAGGCCAGGCAGATATCCGGATCGATCAAAGAATCGATATCCAGCAGACGATAACGATAGGGATCTTCCATTTGCCAGATAATCGCGCGGCTGCTGGAGAAATGCAGGATGACATGATACACCCCGTGCTTGGTCATCAATTCCTCGAGCACGGAAAGCACGGTATCCAGCTGCTTATCCATGTCACTATCCACCCGTGACTGGTGAAACACCGTGCCACGAATGGACGGATCGCCCTTGATCTGTCGCCAGTAGCACGGCTCTTCGTAAAGTTCACGTGTCAGCGGCAGATCGCGCAAATCAAAATCAGCACCGACGAAGCCCTGCGCCTTGCCGTCACTGTCACGTACCAGCTGAATGGCGGTCAGCGACGGACGGTGAGCACGCAGGCTGATATAGGTATCGGAGAGAAGAAACCCGGAACTGGGCACCACCTCGGACATATACGGGCGCTGTGAGCGATCCCGGCCATAATCATTCGAGATAACCCCGTCGCGGGAGATATTGTCACTGATCTGAACGGCCTCGGTGTTCAACACATACAGATACTTGCAGTTGGGCACCAGTTCCAGTTTTTCCTGCAATACGTCATTGAGTGCCGGGCGATCCGGCCAGACACGACTGCAGGCTTCGGCGATCTCGTACAGAGGCGATTGCAGCATTTTTGTCAGCGACTCACGCTGACGAACGATACTCTCTTTCAGGGCGGCTTTGGGATCAGTCACGAATACTATCCGGTTTGTCTGTCTCGATTATCGGTTATATCCCGAGCCTCTATACAGGCGTTTCGGGCCAATGCGACTTAAAACGACGACTCCAGCTGACGCAGGCGGGAACGCAATTCACCGACTTCATCGAGCAACTCCAGAGCCAGTGCCACGCCGGCCAGATTGAGTTCCAGATCATGATACAGATGCATGGCGGTTCGCACCCGGGGTAACTGACTGGCGACAAATTGCCACTCGGCCGTTTCCTGGCCGAACGGTTCAACAATACCCTCCTCGACCAGTGCCACGATGACATCGCGTTCGACCCGGCAGGCACCACTGAGTTCATCCAGTGTCAGCGTGGTCGTTTCATCGAGAATAATACCGGAAAGCGGTTCCTGCTGCCCCGTCATAATTCACACTCCCATCCCGGCACGCGGGTTAAAATCGAACTCCTCGGCCATTTGCTGGTAAAAGGCCTTCGCCTTGTCACTGTCGGCCGGGGGCTGGATGATTTTCAGGATGACATAAAGATCCCCCGGCGTTTTGCCCGGAATCCCCCGGCCCTTGAGGCGCAACTTGCTGCCACTTTGCGAATTGGCCGGAATCCGCATGTCCACCGCTCCGTCCGGCGTGGGCACCTTGACCCGCGCGCCCAGGGCCGCTTCCCAGGGCGCCAGGGGCAGATCCAGATAGAGATCCCGACCCTCGACCCGATACAACGGGTGCGGCTTGAAGTCCACCTCCAGATAGAGATCCCCCGCCTGGCCGCCTCCCATACCGGGATGGCCCTGCCCGCTCAACCGGATATGCTGGCCCTGACGTACCCCTCTGGGGATGCGCACATTCAGGTTGCGCTCGCGGGTACGCACGTGGCCCTGTTCATCCACCTCCGGCGCATGCAGGGTCAGATTACGCACCGTACCCGCAAAGGCGTCCTCCACATCGATCAATACCCGGGCATGGTGATCCTCGCCGCGGCTACGAAAGCCGCCGCCGCCCATTCCGCCCTGCTGGCCGAACAGGGTTTCAAAAAAGTCGCTGAAGGAGGCGGCACCGGCGCCGCCACCGCCGAAGCCACCGCTGAATTCAAAGCCGGCATCCCAGTCCGGCGGCGGGCGAAAATCCTGGCCGCCCTGCCAGTTGGCGCCCAGCTGATCGTAGGCCGCGCGTTTTTCGGGATCCTTGAGCACTTCATAGGCTTCCGCCATCTCCTTGAAACGTTCCTCGGCATCCGCTTCCTTGCTCACATCGGGATGGTACTTGCGTGCCAGCTTGCGATAGGCGCGTTTGATCTCATCCTGTGTGGCGTCCCGCTCGACGCCCAGTATCTGATAATAATCCTTATATTCCACCTTCGGCTCCCGTTAAATAAGCGTTCCAAATGCCAGTCCAGGCATGAGGTACTGCCGTGCCTTCCAGGACCGTCGGCCACAGGGATGTGGCCGTCGAGCCTGCAAGGATGCATTCACGGCGTGTCCTGGAAGGCGCGGCAGTACCGATTGAAACCAAATTGATCGGCATTCGAAGCACCTGATTTAAATAGCTTCCTTATGACTAGGGGGCGCAGAGTGATATTTCAAGCAGTTTTCGTCATCCATGTCGCGGCTATTGGCCCATCAGGACGACTTCTTCACTCTGGCAAACGCGGCAGCCATCGCGGTATTGGCCTGATTGCTGTCCGCTTTGGCAGGCTTTTTAGCGGACGCGGACTTGCCCCGGGGTTTGCTCTGCCGCGGCTTTGGTGTCGCCGGTTTGCCGGGCTCATCGGTCAGGCGCATCGACAATCCCACCCGCTTGCGGTCAATGTCCACCTCCATCACCTTGACCTTGACCACCTGACCGGCTTTGACGACCTCGCGGGGATCGCGCACGAAGCGATCGGCCAGGGCCGAGATGTGGACCAGGCCGTCCTGGTGCACACCGATATCGACAAAGGCCCCGAAGTTGGTCACGTTGCTGATCACGCCTTCGAGCAGCATGCCCGGTTGCAGATCCCTGAGGGTCTCCACCCCCTCCCTGAAGCTGGCGGTTTTGAACTCGGGGCGCGGATCCCGTCCCGGCTTGTCCAGCTCGGCGATAATATCGCGCACCGTCGGTTCGCCAAACTGATCATCGGTATAGTCATTGGCCGCCAGCGTGTTGAGAAAAGCACTGTCGCCGATCAGCGAGTGAATATCCCGGCCGCTGTTCTGCAGGATGCGTTCAACCAGCGGATAGGCTTCGGGGTGCACCGCCGAAGCATCCAGCGGATTGCTGCCGTCGCGAATCCGCAAAAACCCGGCGGCCTGCTGAAATGCCCTGGGACCCAGACGCGCCACCTCGAGTAACTGCTGGCGATGCGCGAATGCGCCGTGCTGTTCGCGGTACGCGACGATATTGGCCGCCAGCGACTCACTCAGCCCGGCCACTTGCGACAGCAGCGGTGCCGAGGCGGTATTGATCTCCACCCCCACCGCGTTGACACAATCTTCCACCACGGCCTCGAGCTGGCGGGCCAGCTTGCTCTGGTTCACATCATGCTGGTACTGGCCCACGCCGATCGATTTGGCGTCGATCTTGACCAGCTCCGCCAGCGGATCCTGCAGGCGCCGGGCAATGGAGACCGCGCCGCGATAGGAGACATCCAGCTCGGGAAATTCCCGGGCCGCCAGCTCCGAGGCCGAGTAGACCGAGGCACCGGCTTCACTGACCATCAGCGAATGGACGGCGGGTTGAGGATACTGGCGCACCAGTTCCTGTACCAGCCGGTCGGTTTCCCGCGAGGCGGTGCCGTTGCCGATACTGATCAGCTCCACCTGATGGTCCCGGATCAGGCCGGCCAGGGTCTCGATCGCGGCCTGCCATTGCTTTTGGGGCGGATGCGGGAAAATCGTGGTCCAGGCGACCAGTTTGCCGGTCTGATCCACTACCACCACCTTGACGCCGGTGCGCAGACCGGGATCCAGCCCCAGGGTGGTGCGCGTGCCAGCCGGTGCGGCCAGCAACAGATCGCGCAGGTTTTCGCCGAAGACGCGGATCGCCTCTTGCTCGGCGCTCTGGCGCAGGCGCATGAACAGTTCACTCTCCATCTGCAACGCCAGCTTGACCCGCCAGGCCCAGCGGGCCGACTCCAGCAGCCAGCCGTCGGCGGCCCGCCCGCCATCGCGCAATCCGAAGTGACTCGCCACCATGGCATCGCACAGCCCCATGGCACTGACCTGCTCCAGATCGTCCTGGCCGGGCACCATTAACTTCAGGCGCAACACGCCCTCACTGCGACCGCGAAACAGCGCCAGCGCCCGGTGCGAGGGGATCTTCTGCAGCGCTTCGCTGTAGTCGAAGTAGTCGGCGAACTTGGCGCCGTTTTGTTCCTCGCCCGGCACCACACTGGCCACCAGCCGGCCCCTGTCCCAGAGCCATTCGCGCAGTTGCCCGACCAGATCCGCCTGCTCGGCAGCACGCTCCATGAAGATCTGCCGGGCGCCTTCCAGTGCGGCCTCGGCCTCCGCCACCCCGGCCTCGGGATTGAGATACTCGCCGGCCAGGGGCAACGGATCCCGCGTGGGATCCTCGAGCAGTGCCTCGAGCAACGGCTCGAGTCCGGCTTCGCGCGCGATCTGTGCCCGGGTCCGGCGTTTGGGTTTGTAGGGCGCGTAAAGATCTTCCAGCCGGGTCTTGGTCTCGGCCTGCGCCAGGGCCGCCTGCAACTCCCCGGTCAGCTTGCCCTGTTCGCGAATCGATTCGATGACGCTGGCACGGCGATCCTCGAGTTCCCGCAAATAACCCAGCCGCTCGTCGAGTTGGCGCAACTGGGTATCGTCGAGGCCGGCAGTGGCCTCCTTGCGATAGCGGGCAATAAACGGCACCGTCGCCCCGTCGTCCAGTAAACGTACCGTGGCCTCGATCTGGGCCGGCCTGACGCCGAGCTCTTCGGCAAGTCGTTGGATAATGTTCATACAGCAGACAACCCTGGTGAGATCAGTGAAACAACACACGTCGATCTTAACAAAGCCACCTGCGGTGCAGGTTTTTAAATCCGCTTGATCTGATACCCCAAACACGCTAATCAAAAGTTCCCAATCCCCGCTCACCCCCCGTAGGGTGGAACAAGCGAAGCGGTTCCACCTGAACTCCGGCTTTGCCAAGAAGGTGTAAAAAGGCTTTCCAGGACACGCAGTGAATGTATCTCTGCAAGCTCGACGGCCGCCTCCCTGCGGCCGACGGTCCTGGAAAGCCTTTTTACATCACCAAACTGCAGTGGATTTGGAACAGCCATATTGCCGTCACATGGCTTGAAAGACGCCGGATGTTGATCTAGATCCGGGATACTGGCGTTACACAGTGCCAACCAAGGAGGTGCACCATGACCGAAGAAACCAATAGCCTAACGCTGCGTCCCGGAAAACATGACAAGCTGGGCCTGTATCATTGTGGCGTAACTTATGAGGGTTTTATTGTTGCCGGTGGCGAGCCGCGTAACATCGAAGACGGCGAGGAGCTCACCATCCAGCGCGTGCCGCTCAAGGTGGAACGCAACGGCAGTGACTACACCTTCAAGCGCGCGGCCTGATCGGATCCGCCACACCGCGCTGCCGGGCGAGGTTACCAATATTGCGGATTACAGGCCGCGAATATACTCACTCATCCGCCGGCGTAACTTCGCATCCGGCAGACGTCCGTAACCGGCTCCCATGTTCTCGCGCATATGGGCCACCTTCGAGGTGGCCGGAATCGCGCAGGTGACGGCCGGGTGCGAAATAATAAATTTAAGGAAAAACTGGGCCCAGTTCTCGCAATCGATCGCTTCCGCCCACTTTGGCAACGGTTGGGACGCAAACCGGCGGAACAATCCGCCACCCTGAAACGGCCGGTTGGCCAGCACCGCAATCCCGCGCTCCTTTGCCAGCGGCAACAGACGTTGTTCCGCCTCCCGGTCCAGCAGATTGTAGGTCAGCTGGACAAAATCGAGCGGCTCCGTTTCCATGATCCTGGCCAGTTCCGAATGTCGCCGCCCGTGCGACGTGGTGACACCCAGATAACGAATGCGCCCCGCCGCTTTCCACTCCTTGAGGGTCGCCAGATGCGTCTTCCAGTCGAGCAAATTATGCACCTGCATCAGATCGAAGCGTTCCACGTTCCATAACAGCCTGGAGCGCTCCATCTGCCTTACGCCGGCGCGCCAGCCCGAGGTCCAGACCTTGGTGGCGGCAAACAGATCGGGCGTCGAATCAAGCCGGGCCAGACAGTTTCCAACGACCTCCTCCGCCGAACCGTACATGGGCGAGGAGTCGATCACCGATCCGCCCAGTTCGAAGAAAGTTTCAAGAATGGCCGAGCGGGTCCGCAGCGCGGATTCATCATCGAGGTCGATCCCAAAAGTGAGCCAGGTTCCCATACCGATGGCCGGAAGCGTTTCACCAGTGGCGGGAATTTTTCTGAGAATTTTTTGCGGCTTGTCACCCGCCCAACCGGCACGCGGCAGATTCAGACTCAGGGCCAGAGCCAACGCCTGTTGCAACAGGCGTCGCCGACTCAAAGAGACATTCCGATTTCGTTTCGACATGGATCGTTCACCTGACGGATTAATAAACCGGAATCACGGCCTGTAACAACTCGTGCTGCAGTTGATCAATTTTATCCAGGCGGGAGCGGGCGATCGCTTCCACCCGGGATCGGATCGGTTCCAGCCCGGCGCCCTCTGCCAGTTGCAGGCGCAATTCCAGCACCCAGGGCTCACGGATCGGCTGGCCGATCCGGCTGACCAGAAAACACTGCGCCGCCCGCACCTCGGTCAATTCCGCAATCAGATCTTCCGCCAGGCGCTGGGCGGTGAGATTGTATAACTTGCCAACATGGGTTACCGGGTTCTTGCCCGCGGCCGCTTCCATGTTCATGGGACGATAGGGTGTAATCAGACCGTTGGTGCGATTGCCACGGCCCACTTCGCCGTCATCCCCGGCCTCTGCCGAGGTACCTGTCACAGTCAGATAGAAACTGCCCTGTTCGGGGACATCGGCGGTATTCACGCTGATCTGCAAGGGATGGTCAGTGATTCCTGCCGTCTGCTGTTGCACCAGTTCGACGATCTGCTGTTTGTGCGCCATATAATCTTCGGCATCACGCACATACCGATCCACCAGTGCGCAGGCGACCGTCAATTCAATCCCACCGGCGCGACGCACGCCCATGACCTTGATATCCTCGCCAATAACCGGATGGCGCTGCTTCACCTGTGGCGCATTCAGTTGTTGTTCGGTGGTGTAAACGATTTGTTCCAGTTCATCCAGCGGGGCATAACCCACGCCGCAGGAAGTGTCGTTGGCCAGCGCGATCCCGGTCTGTTGCTGGCGCTCATAAAGTTCAACCAGATCCTGCGAACCATGGCGAACCAGGTGATGAACCACCGGTGCGGGGGTCTCCTGCAAGGCATGCAGATTATCCTGCAGCCAGCGGTGCACCGTCTCCTCGACCAGCTCGCCAATCGGGACATCAACACCTTTATAACGGGACGTAGCGCGACCGGCCAGGAAGATCTCCATTGGCATGATGATCTCGCCACCCCCGAATGCCGGGTTGGATTCGCCGCCCCACAGTAGCGCCTTGTCAACATTGTGATGCAGGATCAATCCGAACCGATCCCGGTAATAGCGACATAACGCCAGGCTCAGGTTCTCGGCCAGGGCATCGCAGATGGTGTCGGGATGTCCGAGACCCTTGCGCTCGACGATCTCCATCGGCGAAGCGGACGGATCCAGATTCGGATGTACCGTAATCAGCGTATCAACCATGACATCCTCCGGCCCTGGATTTTAAACAGAAGTTGAGAAGAACCCATCACTTTACGTTCATTATCTCTCTATCCGGAGTATTGGAAACGCGATCCAGGGACCTCGGTTCAGAGAAACCGGACGTTTCAGAATGCAGCCCGGAAAGCCGCAACAAATGCATCATAGTCCCGGATCGGTAAATGATTAATGCCCGCCGCGGCCTGACGTCCACCGCCGGTTTCGAACTGTCTGCAGAGTTCGTCGGCGCCGCGCTTGTTATTCAGGGGGGCCCGCACACTGACCAAATAGCCGCCTTCCGGGCGGGTGGTCAACATGGCATGGGCCCGCTGCGGATAATCTTGTGCCAGCTGGTTGGCATAGACGCCGCTAACCCGCCGCGCCCAGCGGGCATCGGGCAGCACATACAGGGCATGCCCGTCATCGGCATAGTCGGGCGTAATAGCCGCCACATTGTCGAAATCGGTCTGATAGGCCTCCTTCAATCGTGTATAACCCGGCTCCTCATGAATAAAAGCAAACGGATCGGCATACGGCGACAGCAGTCGATACAAGGCATCCGGATGATAGATCAGATCATCCAGACTCGACCCATAACCGTTATAGTTGAGACAGGTCCCCAGCAGCTTGAGTTGATCCAGTTGTTCATCATTCAAACCGAGCGGGACAGCCGCCTGCTCGGCCGCGGTATACAGGTTATCGCCAAATGCCGCTGCCACCGCCCAGGGCAGATAGGCATCCTCCAGATAGCGACTGACCAGCAAACTGCTGCAGACGTTGGCATCGGTATCGATATGCGCTTCCAGCGCCGCATGCGGCGGGATCTCACCGGCATAATGGTGATCGAAATAGCGTATCTGTGCACCGGCCTCCAGCAGGCGGAGCAAATCGGCGCGGTTTTTATCCAGTGAAATATCCAGCACCGTTACCTGATCCCCGCTACCGGCCTGCACGTTTTGTAACAGGCTGATATCCCGTTTGATGCCGGTGACCAGCTGGCTCTCCTGCGGATCGGCCTGGCGTAACTGGTGCAATGCACACAGGCCGTCGGCGTCGCCATTGAAAACATCGATGTAGCTCATACAGTTCCCTATTTATTATTCAAAAAATGCTTTTTCCATTTCACGGTAGAGAAAATTGGCGTTGGCACGATGGTTTTCCTCATACAACCGGGTATCCTCCCAGTCCTCAAACTGGCTGGATTCGACCGCCTCCAGCATGGGCACGCCCTGTTCCACGGCCTCGCGCATTTCCCGGCGCAGGCGCCTGACATAGTCACCGGTCTTTTTGACCATCGGGAAAGGCTCGGTTTGCGGGCTACCATGTCCCGGCACCATCAACTGAACATCGGAAAAGTTGTTCATTAGCCATTCATGGCCTTCCAGGATCTGCTCGCTGTCACCGTCCCCCATATAGGTCGTACGCTGATTGAAAGCCAGATCGGAAATCCAGAGTATCTTTTGCTCCGGCTGGTAAACCACCAGATCGCCATAGGAATGATGACGCCCGGTATTATAAATCTCAAAGCGCTGATTACCCGGTTCGATCACACTTTTTGAAAATCGCTCGTCCTCGACATACACAGCCGGTTGCGGTGGCTCAAAACCCTGCATATCTTCGGGCAGCAGTTCACGCCGATAGGCCACCGACTCTTCCAGAGTCGAGGAGTTGTTGTACTGCCGGGTGCCGGGATGACCGATAATCGTGACATCCTCGAGATTTTCAAAGGCGGCCGCGCCGTATGCATGGTCGGGATGATTGTGGGTAATGATGAGATATTTGATGGGTTTGTCCGTCACGCTGCGCACGCTGCTGATCAATCGCTCGCCCAGCCGGGGTGTACCCAGGGTGTCGATGACCACGACCCCTTCTTCGGTCACGATGAAACCGGCATTACCGTTCCAGCCCCGGTTAGCTTCATTCAACGTCGAGATGGTGCCAAACAGGAAATAGGTGTTATCACTCAACTGATACAACGGCAACGGTTTGTCGGCAACATTATTCCCCTTGAGTGAAAAGCGGGGCAATGTGTTTGTGTCGATCACGTTATCGGGTAGTACCCATTCGCTGTCGATCACTTCCGGATTGACCAGCTGACCATCCGGGGTCGCGGCCGTCACGGCGGCAAGGCCCCCTGTTATCAGCCACATCCCGACAAATGCTTGAAATGCTCTGTAAAAGCCCCTGAACATAATCGATACCAATATGTAATGCATAGACAGGTTTACGCTGAATGCTGATTTCAAGTGTAACAAGGGGCGCCCGTCATCGCTATGTTCGCCGGACAATGTCACCGACAAGCCCTTTTCCGGCTGGCCGCAAGACTGCCATTTGTCGAGGAATGTTCTATGCTGTTAGCAGAGACAACCGTTGCAGCAGGAGTGCCCATGCAGATAAAACAACTACTCAATGAATGGGCGGGCAGCGCCCGCCATGATGAACCGGTCACCCGCACCACCCTCGACCTGCCCCTGGAAGAAGCCGCACGGCTTCTGGCCCTGCAGGAAATGTATCCGGGCCGTACCCGGGAGCAGCTACTGCTGGATCTGCTGACCAGCGCTCTCGATGAACTGGAAGCGGCTCTGCCCTATGTCCCCGGTGATAAGATCATCAGTGAAGACGATTACGGCGATCCCATCTATGAGGATGCAGGCCCTACCCCCCGCTTTCTGGCGCTGACACGCAAATACCGGGAACAGCTGCAACAACAGGCAAACGAACCGCTCGCAAGCGAAGCCGAACCGGCCCGCTGAGTCATAACCGCGGCGGCGACTGATAGGCCGCTCACTGCGGACACGCTTTATATAGTATAGTGTGGATTCGCCCTGCTTAATATTTATACTCCCGCATGTTTGGTCACGAGCTCAGTACCGCGCAAATCATTGCCATCGCCATTTTGCCGACTCTGTTCGGTATCGTGGTCCATGAAGTGGCGCACGGCTGGATGGCCAACCGGCTCGGCGATCCGACCGCCGCCATGCTGGGCCGACTGACGCTCAACCCCTTCAAGCATATCGATCCGGTCGGCACCGTCCTGGTGCCGCTGATTCTGATCCTGACGGTCGGTTTTGCGTTTGGCTGGGCCAAACCCGTACCGATCAACTGGGACAACCTGCGTCACCCCCGCCGTGACAGCGCCTGGGTGGCGGCCGCCGGCCCCGGTGCCAATTTTCTCATGGCCATCGGCTGGGGCATGATTGGCAAAATCGCCAGTCTGCTACCGGCGGGCCTGGAAACTATCGCAATGCCCTTAATGTACATGGGGATGTTCGGCATGTTCATTAACATTCTATTGATGGTGTTGAATCTGATCCCCCTGCCACCGACTGACGGGGGACGTATTGCCACCAGTCTGTTGCCGCCCCCGCTGGGGCAGGCGCTGAGCCGCGTGGAACCTTTCGGCATCCCCATTCTGCTGGTGTTGCTGCTAACCGGTCTGCTGTGGCGCATTATGACCCCGTTGATCGCCGGCACGCTGGGGCTGATTCGCCAGCTCATCGGCTTCGGTTAAGCTCTGGCATTACCGGCATAACCCGTCGGTGTTCCACGCCTCTCCCGTTTTTGGCTGTAACCCCTTGTCTTCGGTGTTACCGTCCCCATCACTGTCACAAACACATTGTGGATACACGCGGTATCCCGCTGCTAACAGGAGAATGCCATGACAGATCAGATGACCACCCGGGCTCGCTTTACCATCGGTCAGGTCGTCCATCACCAGAAGTTCGACTATCGAGGTGTCATCGTGGACGTCGATCCGATCTTTGAGGGCAGTGACGAATGGTATGAACAGGTCGCACGGAGTCGGCCGCCCAGGGACCAGCCCTGGTATCATGTGCTGGTCGATAACGCCGATCAGATGACCTACGTGGCCGAACGACATCTCGAAGCCGACGACAGCGGCGATCCGATTCGCCACCCGGCACTGGAAAATTACTTCAGTGACTTCAACGGCAGCAATTACCAGTCCCGCCAGGCACTCAACTGAATCCGTATGCGCTGAGTCCTCTATGGTGACGCCGCGGGAGCCTCAATTACGCCAGGCTAACAGCCGCGATCTGCCAGAGCTCAATGCCGTCATCGAGGCCGCCGTCATGGGCTGGAATCTCCCCGAACGGGTCAAACGCCTGGCCCTGCCCAGCTATCGTTACGACGAGCACGATCTGGATCATCTTGATTTATGGGTCGCACAAATCCCGCCGGCGCTCGTTGGCGTCGTCGCGCTCGAGCCCGCTGACCGGCGGGAATTGCCCAACGGTCAATGCGGCCTGCTGCTACACGGTCTCTACGTCCATCCCGAGTATCAGCATCAGGGGATCGGCCGCCAGCTGTTGCAGCTTGCCGAACAACAGGTGCGTGAGCGCCAGCTCGATGGTTTGCTGGTCCGCGCCCAGAGCGGCGCCGGAGAGTTTTTCGCAGCTCAGGGCATGCAGACGCTGGAAACCCGGGATGAGGGACGTGACTATCAATATCGCTACTGGAAAACCGTAACGCCGCAAGCAGAGTCCACCATGAATGAAACGCCCCCGCCCACCGGTAAATAAAACGGTCAGCGTCGCGGCGTCGTTTGGGGTCCCCGCTCTTTTCCCTGTTATCCCCTTCAATTTCGTATCTGTCCGGGATTTGCTATGCTGTACGCCCTTTCTGTCAAAAAGTCGTCATTATGAAGTGGTTGATACGTTATTTTTTTAAAGGCCTGCGCGCACTGCTCGGGCCATTTATGCTGCTGGGGGACAAACTCACCACGCCCCGTAGCATCAAACGCTCAGCGCAAGAGCAACAACAGGTTGACGAACAGACCCGCAAGCTGGCGCTTTACCAGTTCCGCACCTGCCCGTTTTGTATCAAGGTCCGCCGGGCCGCCAAACGACTGTCTCTGGATATCGAAAAACGCGATGCCCTGGGTAACCCGGCGCACCGCCAGGAACTGCTCAAAGGCGGCGGTGAAATCAAGGTCCCCTGCCTGCGTATCACCGAGGATGACGGCCAGGTGCGCTGGCTGTATGAATCGGACGATATCATCGACTATCTGCAGCAGCGCTTCGCCTGAATGACGAACCGGCAATCACGGTTCAGCGTCTGGTGGCGTCATCCGTGTCTTGCTCGTTGATCAGAGGAACAAAGGCAACGCCGAGAATCTTGCGCGTGTGGATATCACCCGACGGTTTGCGCGTGACCTGCAATAATTCCTGATAGCCGTAGGGCGGGCCGACCGGGATCACCAGCCGCCCGCCCGGCCCGAGTTGTTCGATCAATGCCGGTGGAATCTCACTGGCCGCCGCGGTCACAATAATCCCGTCAAACGGCGCCCTGTCCTGCCAGCCGTCATACCCATTGGCACAACGTACCTCGATATTGGTATAACCGAACTTTGCAAAGCGTTTTCGGGCGGCCTCCGCCAGTTCCCTGATCCGCTCCAGGCTGTAAACCTGCCGGGCCAGCTGCGCCAGGATTGCCGCCTGATAGCCCGAGCCGGTTCCCACTTCCAGCACCACGCTGTCGGGCGTCAATTCGAGCAAATCCGTCATCAAGGCCACGATATAGGGCTGGGAAATGGTCTGGCCGTTGCCAATGGGTAACGGTCCGTTGTCATAGGCCTGCTCCCGGTAGGCCGGTGGAACAAACGCGCCACGATCCACCGCGGACAATGCCCGCATCACGCCCTCGCTGAACTGCGCACGCCCGGTCATGCCAGCCGTGTAACGGGCTTCGGCCGCGATGGTGTCGAGCATCTGTTGCGGTTTATCGCCCATACTGCGGCCTCAGGTTCCTTCCTGCCAGCTGGTCAGATAGGCCTCTTGCACGTCGGTCAGAGTATCGATATCGATCGCCATGGCCGCCAGCTTCAGTCGGGCGACCTGTTGATCGATTTCCTGCGGTACACTATGCACACCCGGGCCAAGTTGCGCCTGTTGTTGCGCCAGGTGAATCACACCCAGCACCTGATTGGTAAAACTCATGTCCATCACCGCCGAGGGGTGACCTTCCGCCGCCGCCAGGTTGACCAGACGGCCCTCGGCCAGCAAGCGAATACGACGGCCATCCTGTAATAGATACTCTGTTACATGCTCCCGCGGCTGCTGTTTGTCGCGACTCATCGCCTGCAACGCATCCAGGTTGATCTCCACATTGAAATGACCGGCATTGGCGATGACGCAGCCATCCTTCATGACTTCCAGATGCGCGCGATCGATCACATGCTTGTCACCGGTCACCGTCAGCATGAAATCCGACTGGCGGGCTGCCTCCAGCAAGGGCATCACCCGGTAACCGTCCATGGCCGCCTCCAGAGCCCGTAGCGGTTCGACTTCACAGACGATGACGTTCGCCCCATGGCCGGCCACGCGCCGGGCCACACCCCGTCCGCACCAGCCATAACCGATGACGGTGAAGGTCTTGCCGGCCAGCAGAATATTGGTCGCCCGGATAATCCCGTCGAGCGCGCTTTGCCCGGTGCCGTAACGGTTATCGAACAGATGTTTGGTCATGGCATCGTTCACCGCCAGCACCGGCACCCGCAGGGCGCCGTCGGCCGCCATGGCGCGCAGGCGGATCACGCCGGTGGTGGTCTCTTCGGTACCGCCCAGCATCTGCGGCAGCAGATCCGCACGATTTTTATGCAGCTCGCTGATCAGATCGGCCCCGTCATCCAGCGTGATATGCGGCTGATGATCCAGGGCGGCCCCCAGATGCCGGTAATAGACCTCGGTCGACTCGCCCCGCCGTGCAAACACCGGAATGCCGTGCCGCTCCACCAGCGCGGCCGCCACATCATCCTGCGTGCTGAGCGGATTACTGGCACACAACACCAGATCAGCCCCGGCAGCCCTGAGCGTGCGCGCCAGATTGGCGGTTTCAGTGGTAATATGCAGACAGCCACTGAGGCGCAACCCTTCCAGCGGCCGCTCTTCGGCCAGATGCTGCATCAGATCACGCATTACCGGCATCTCTGCCAGTGCCCAGTCGATACGCTTGCTGCCCTGGTCCGCCAGGGCCGGATTGGTAATATCCGACATGGATACTCCTGTTGTTAATGGTTGTATTCAGCCGGATGTTGCCACTGGCTTGAACTGCCAGAAAAACCACCCAGATAGATAATTATAGGAATATATCCTTTAATGTAAGTGTAGTGGCAAAATCCGCCGCGTAACATGAGTCAAGCATGGTCAGTGTCAGTCGCAAACATCCCGAAATCGCCGCCGACAGCCCGGTGGATATCGATGCCTGGCTGAACAGCCTGCAAACCAACTACAGCCCTGATGATCTGACACTGATTCGTCGCGCCGCCGCCCTGTCCCGCGAGGCCCATGAGGGCCAGCAACGCGCCTCGGGCGAACCCTATTTTATGCACAGCCTGGCGGTGGCGCAGATCCTGACCGAACTCAATCTGGATGCCAACAGCATCAGCGCCGCCATGCTGCACGATGTGGTGGAAGACACCCGGTTTACCCTCGAAGATCTGCAGGGCCAGTTCGGCGAGGATGTCGCACACCTGGTCGACGGCGTCACCAAGATGGACATTATCGCCACCCTGCGCGGCGAGGATCCGCAACAGCAAAAGGAACATCTGCAGGCGGAAAACCTGCGCAAGATGTTGCTGGCCATGGCCGAGGACGTTCGCGTGGTGCTGATCAAACTGGCCGATCGCCTGCATAACATGCGCACCCTCTCCGCCCTGCCTGGCGAAAAACAGCGCCGCATCGCCCGCGAGACCATGGACATCTTCGCGCCGCTGGCCAACCGCCTCGGCATCTGGCAACTCAAGTGGGAACTGGAAGACCTGGCTTTTCGTTATCTGCGGCCGGCCGATTACAAGCAGATCGCCGAACATCTGGCCGAGCGCCGCAATGAACGGGAACACTACCTGACCCGCTTTGTGGATCAGTTGCAGAGTGAACTGGACAAGGCCGGGATTCAGGCCGAGGTCAAGGGCCGGGTCAAGCACATCTACGGCATCTGGAAAAAGATGCAGCGCAAGCAGCAGGCCTTTCACCAGATTTATGATGTGCGTGCGGTACGCATTTATGTGGAGACCATTCCCGCCTGTTATGCCGCACTGGGGATTGTCCATACCCTGTGGAATTATCTACCCGGCGAATTCGACGATTACATCGCCACGCCCAAGGAAAACAACTACCGCTCGATCCACACGGCCGTAATCGGTCCGGAGGGCAAAACCGTGGAAGTCCAGATCCGTACCTGGGATATGCACCAGGAATCGGAGTATGGCGTGGCGGCGCACTGGCGCTACAAGGAAGGCATCCGGAGCAATCAGGCCTTCGATGAGAAAATCGCCTGGCTGCGTCAGTTGCTGGAATGGAAGGAAGACATCGCCGAGGCCGGTGAGTTTGTCGACCAGTTCAAGTCCGAAGTGTTTGCCGATCGGGTGTATGTCTTCACCCCCAGGGGCAACATCATCGATCTGCCCGCCGGCGCTACCCCGCTGGACTTCGCCTATCGGATTCATACCGAAGTGGGCCATCACTGCCGCGGGGCCAAGGTCAACGGTCGCATGGTCTCCCTGACCCAGCCGCTGCATACCGGCGATCAGGTGGAAATACTCAGTGTTAAAAAAGGCGGGCCAAGTCGCGACTGGATGAATCCGCAGCTGGGCTACCTGGTGACCAGCAAGGCACGTCAGCAGGTGCAACGCTGGTTCCGGCTGCAGAATCTCGATCAGAATATTGCCGATGGGCGCAGTATTGTCGAGCGGGAGCTCAAACGGCTCGGATTCAGCGACATCGGTTATGAAAAACTGGCCAACCAGATGGGTTGCAAACAGGTGGATGAGTTTCTCGCCGCGCTGGGGCGGGGAGATATCAAACCCGGACGCATCGCCACCGCGGCCCACCACCTCAGCGAACCGGCACCACAAAGCGAGGCCGAAGCCCCGCTGCTGCGCAAACCCCGCGCGCGTCCCGCCACCTCGGACATCGAAGTCCACGGGGTCGGCGATCTGCTGACCAAGTTCGCCCGCTGCTGCAAACCGGTTCCCGGTGACGCCATTGTCGGCTTCATTACCCAGGGACAGGGCGTCTCCATACACCGACGTGACTGTCACAACGTACTGCGCGCCATCGCCGAACATCCCGAACGCTTCGTCGAAGTGGAATGGGGACGACGCTCCAGTGGCAGCTACCCGGTGGATATCGAAATCCAGGCTTTCGATCGTCAGGGACTGTTGCGCGACATCACCACGTTGCTGGCCAATTCCGGCATCGATGTGACCGCGGTCAACACCCAGTCACACAAACAGAGCCACACCGCCACCTTGACCCTCACCGCCGAAGTCCCCGACATCGACGCCCTGAGCACCGTGCTGGCCCGCATCAACCAGCTCAGCAACGTCACCGAAGTCCGGCGCAAGACAAAATAAAAAACATTCAACGCAGAGGCGCAAAGGGTCGCTCCCGTCATCCTGACTTCCGCGACACTAGTACTTCCCTGTACGTCGCGCAGAGAACCGCAAAGAAAAGCTTAACCACGAAGGCACAAAGACACGAAGAAAAGATTGTTAAAGTGAAAGTCCTTTTCAAATTTTTGATGTTACAGGTGCCTTACCTCGCCCCTCGTAACTCGTCCCTCGTACCTGCCCGAAGGGCATCGCCTCTGCGGTGAATATTTTTTTTCAGAACAACCCCATCTGATCCCCGCTTCTGGGTGGAACCCGGAACTGTGAGCAATCGAGTTCCCGTGTACGTCGATTCAGGCTGTGTTTTTTGCAGGCCAGCGCGAACCGTTTCGCGATCAGGTCGGCATACTGCCCGCTGCCGCGCATGCGCTCGCCGAATTCGCTGCGATACGCCTGCCCGCCGCGCAGATCGCGAATGCGGTTCATCACATGTTCGGCCTTGAGGGGATAGTGCTCCTGCAACCACTGGACAAAAAGATCTTTGATCTCATGCGGTAAACGCAGAATGACATAACCGGCTGATTCGGCGCCGGCCGCGGCACACTCGCCCAGTAACTGTTCGATTTCGTTGTCGTTAAGCACCGGGATAATCGGCGCCATCAACACCCCGACCGGGATGCCGGCCTGGTGCAAGCGGCGCACGGTCTCCAGGCGACGTTGCGGCGCCGCGGCACGGGGTTCCAGTCGCCGCCCCAAATCCCGATCCAGTGTGGTCACGGACACAAACACCCGAACCAGTCTGGCCTCGGCCATGGGTGTCAGCAGATCAATATCCCGTTCCACCAGCGCCGACTTGGTGATGATCGCGACAGGATGGTGATGGGACTTCAGGACTTCGAGGATCGCCCGGGTGATCTTCATTTCCCGTTCAACCGGTTGATAAGCATCGGTATTGGCGCCCAGCGCGATCACCTGCGGCGAATAACGTGGTCGGAACAGTTCGGTCTGCAGTAATTGTGCGGCACCGGGTTTGCAATAGATCTTGCTTTCAAAATCCAGTCCGGCGGAAAGATCCAGATAGGTATGCGTCGGACGGGCGAAACAGTAACTGCAGCCGTGCTCGCAACCCTTGTAAGGGTTAATGGAGGCGGTGAACGGGACATCCGGCGAGTTGTTATGACTGATAATCGTGCGACTGTTATCGGTAAAAATCTCGGTACGCAGCGGCGTGCGCTCTGTCGGTTCCCAGCCATCATCGACAACCTCGCGTTTGTGTTCAACAAAGCGGGAAACGACATTGCTGCCGGCGCCGCGGCCTTTGGTATATGGGGAGCTGTTCGATGCCATTGTTGAGCGGATTGTATCTTGACGCTGCAATCTGACTCAATGCTGAATTTTATCCGCCAGAGACTGCAATGGTTCGCCACGCAGACGGAATATCTGCCATTCCTCCTTGGCAGTGGCACCCAGCGCTTCATAAAAGGCAATCGCTTTTTCATCCTCCCCCAGTACCCACCACTCCAGGCGACTGCAACCGCGCTGCAAGGTCAGCCAGGCCAGATACGAAAGCAGACGCTTGCCGATGCCATGCGCGCGCCACCTCGGCCGCACATACAAATCTTCCAGATGCAGGCCACAGCGTCCGCGAAAAGTGGAGTAATTGTTATAAAACAGGGCAAATCCGGTCGCCGCCTCACCGACATACGCCAGGATAACTTCCGCCTGGGGTTGCGGACCAAACAGCGCGTTATGCAGATCCTGCTCGGTTGCCACCCGTTCGTGGCCCAGTTGTAAATGCATCGCCAGATCGTCGATCATGGCGTGGATAATGGAAATATGCTCCGGCCTGGCCTCTACAATCTGTATGTCTGTGCCATGAGTCATAACTGAGTCCTGCCGGCCGCTGAAGCGTCAATCGCCGTCACTTTCCTGAGCGGCCTGGACCTTGTGCTTGGTCTTCAGCATATCCTTGTGCGAGACATACAACAGGTCGGAGATTTTACGGATCAGATGCTCTTCATGGGCATCCAGTTCATTATCCGCATAGGCAATCGTCCAGAGATATTCCACCACCTTGATCTTTTTTTCTTCCGGAAAATGACTGTGAATCAGACGGGTGAACTGATGAAAGTCCGTCGCCTGCTTCGCCTCTTCCCGCGCCAGTTCAAACAGGGTCCGGGTTTCCGACTCGCTCAGTTCGAATTTGGTCCGTAGCGCGGATTTGACTGCCTGAATCTCATCTTCGGTCGTTTTACCGTCCTGCTGCATCATTTCGATCAGCAGTGCGGCGGTTGCCAGCTTTAATGTGTGCTCGTTATCTTCTGTCTGCTCGGGCGACAGATTTTGTTCAAAAAACTTTTTAATTGTATTTAGCATGATTCATCAACTGGTTTAATAACCCGGAAAAAATTTGAAGATTTTAGGCACGCTGGCAGTTTATCAAATACCTTGCAGGGGTAAAACCCGGTATTGCACTATGATTCGTGCATACTGGGATTCGTGCATACTGGCGATACTCGACTATACTGTTTATATCACACATTGGCTGTATACACGGAGGTGTATCATGGCTATCGCACTTACCCTGCAAACCTATCTGGCCCACAAGGGCATTGCTTACGACCTGTTACCTCACCGCCATACCGATACCAGCGTTAACAGCGCCAACAGTGCGCATATTCCGCCGGATCGGCTGGCCAAGTCGGTGATTCTGGAAGACGAGAACGGGTATGTGATGGCGGTGATTCCCGCCAACCGCCACGTCCGGATCGGGCGTCTCAACCAGGTGTTGAATCGACGCATGGGCCTGGCGACCGAAGCCGAGTTATCCCCGCTGTTCAACGATTGTGATCCCGGCGCGCTGCCCCCCCTGGGTGACGCCTACGGGATTGCCACAGTAGTGGATGAAAGCCTCGAGGAGTGCCCGGAGGTATACCTGGAAGCCGGCGATCACGAGGATCTGATTCACCTGAAGGGAACGGCATTTCGCCGACTCATGCGCGGCTCACAACATGCCCGTATTTGCTAGGGACAATGGCGGGAAACAGTGACTGACGCTGGCAACGCGCGAAACGCCGCCAGCCGATCCGCCTTGAGGTTAATAGACGATGCTGCGGGCCAGTACGATCATCAATACAAAAAAGCCAAACAGGCTGGCAAACAGGTAGCCCAGGGTTCGTTTAACAGCTTTATCTTCCATTTACCGTTCCTTATTATTGAGAAAGAATTCGTGGCTGTTGTCGGGAAACGCGCTGCCCGGTAACCACGCCAATACCGGGCCAGTGTAGTGACAGGGTACGCAAAGCGACACTTCAGATATTTAATTCATGTATAAGTTAATTTTTGAGTAAAATACTGGGGTATTTTTCAGGGAATTGCATCTGTCGCTGAAAACACTACACTGAAGAAACACAACACAAATCGATTCCAGGAGGAAACATGAATCAGAATATGGGCACTGCCGATCGCGCCATTCGCATTATCATTGCGATTATCATTGCCGCGCTGTATCTCACGAACGTAATTTCGGGCACGCTGGCCATTGTGCTGGGGATTATTGCCCTGGTATTCCTGCTCACCAGTATTATCGGCTTTTGTCCGGCCTATGCGCCCCTGAAGATTTCAACCAAGGGCAAAGGTCCCGGCCAGTAACCCTTTCCACGGCTGTAACGATTGCGCGGGGTGTACAAACCACCCCGCCTTTACCCCTGCCTATTTTACTGTTAACTCGATGGTTGCATTGAGGGTCACCTGCAGGGTCTGTGTCCCCGGCTCAACAACAGGGGCAGTTACCGCACTTTCCGACATGGCGGAAACACTTTGCATTGCCCTGAGATGCGCCGCTTGCCCTTCGGTATTGATCTGCATTTCCACCAGGCGAAACTCCTGGCGTCCCAGCTGACGGGTCACATGTTCGGCGCGCTGCTGAAATTGCTCGATGGCCCGGCTGATCAGGGTCTGTTCCATGGCCTCGCGCCGGGCGGGTGAAATCGTATAACCCAGCGAGTCGATCGCCATCGTTTTCTGCAGACGGCCCAGCAACGTGCTCAGCACCTTGATATCCCCGCTTTTCAGTTCGATGGCCTGACGCACCTGCCAGCCGATCAAACGTTGTTTTTGATATCGCGGGCGGGTTTGATACGCCAGGGTACGGACCTCGACCTCCGGTACCTGCTTGCTCTGCGCGATAGCCTGTTTTACCGTCCGGTTAACCGCATCGGCAAGCGCCGGCAATTCCTCCCCCTCCTCACGCGCCGACAAGACGGCCCGCAGCGTATCGTTATCGACCTCTTCCTGGGCAGAGACGGAGAGATGAATCCGATCATAATGGCTGTTGTCGCTCGCCTCGGCCGCTACACACAGCCAGAATAATAACAGTGACAATCCGGCAACCATCAGGCTTCGTTGTCCCACCATCACTTCCCCCCTGTTACTGTCGTTGACGTTACAGCGCCGACCCGGCGTCGTATCAAATAATTGCTATCGGGTATTCACTGCAAAATGTATGTTGAACAACTACTATTATCGTTAGCAAAATACCACAACTTGCGTCATCCTCAGGAGCCGGATTTGAAAATTCTGGTCATTCAGGGTCACCCGGACCCCGATACATCCCATTACGGTCATGCGCTGGCAATGACCTATAGCGACGCCGCGAAGGCGGCCGGTCATGAGGTTGAGACCATCCAGGTGGCGGCCCTGGATTTCCCCCTGTTAAAAAACTTCGCTGAATTTCACGCAGGCGAGACGCCGGCGGTGATTCGTGACTGTCAGGAACAGGTCCGCCAGGCTGATCACCTGGTCATCGTTTATCCCCTGTGGCTGGGGGGAATGCCGGCATTGTTAAAAGGTTTTTTCGAGCAGCTGTTTCGCCCCGGCTTTGCCATGCAACCGCTGGATGGCGGCCAGCGCTGGATAAAGCTGCTCAAGGGAAAATCGGCACGGATTGTTGTCACCATGGGTATGCCGGCCCTGGCCTATCGCTGGATATTTCGCGCGCATAGCCTCAAAAGCCTGGAGCGCAATATTCTCAAGTTCACCGGCATCAGCCCGGTACGCGAAAGCATCATTGGCATGGTGGAAGGCAGTGCCGACCACCGCCAACGCTGGCTGCAAAAAATGGCCCGCCTCGGCCGGGCTGCCCGCTAACGGGCTCAATATATCGCCCGGCCCCCTCTTTTCGGACAGCGGGGTGTGTTATTATCACGAGCTTCTTTACACACTCCTTACCCCGGAAGTCTCCCTTGATTACAACCGCCAATATCACCATGCAGTTTGGGGCCAAACCCCTGTTTGAAAACATCTCTGTCAAATTCGGCAACGGCAATCGCTACGGCCTGATTGGCGCCAACGGCTGTGGCAAATCCACGCTGATGAAAATACTCGGCAACGATCTGGCTCCCAGCTCCGGCAACGTCTCGGTGGATGAAAACGAGCGGGTCGGCAAACTGCGCCAGGACCAGTTCGCGTTTGAAGAATATACCGTACTGGATACCGTCATCATGGGCCATGATCGCCTGTGGCAGGTGAAGCAGGAGCGGGATCGCATCTATTCCCAGGCGGAGATGAGCGAAGCGGACGGCATGCAGGTGGCCGAGCTGGAGGTCGAATTCGCCGAACTGGACGGCTATACCGCCGAGGCCCGGGCCGGCGAGTTGCTGCTGGGGCTGGAGATTCCCGAACAACAGCACACCGGCCCGATGAGCGCCGTGGCCCCCGGCTGGAAACTGCGCGTCCTGCTGGCCCAGGCCCTGTTTGCCGATCCGGACATCATGCTGCTGGACGAGCCGACCAATAACCTGGATATCAACACCATTCGCTGGCTGGAGCGCGTGCTCAACGAACGCAACAGCACCATGGTCATCATCTCCCATGATCGTCACTTTCTTAACAGCGTCTGCACCCACATGGCCGATCTGGACTACGGTGAACTGCGCGTCTATCCCGGCAATTACGACGAGTACATGACCGCCGCCACCCAGGCCCGCGAGCGGCTGTTGAACGAAAACGCCAAGAAAAAGGCGCAGATCGCCGAACTGCAGACCTTCGTCAGTCGCTTCTCGGCCAATGCCTCCAAGGCCAAACAGGCCACCTCGCGGGCCAGACAGATCGAAAAGATCGAACTCGAAGAGGTCAAACCCTCCTCTCGACAAAGCCCGTTCATCCGCTTTGACCAGGCCAAGAAACTCTATCGCAATGCGCTGGAAGTCACTGAGCTGAGCAAGGGTTTCGACGGCGAGACCCTGTTCGAAAACCTGAATCTGCTGATTGAAGTGGGCGAACGCATTGCCATCATCGGCCCCAACGGCATCGGCAAGACCACGCTGCTGCGCACTCTGGTCAATGATCTGGAACCGGACAGCGGCCATGTGAAATGGTCGGAGAACATCAACATTGGTTACTATGCCCAGGATCACGCCAGTGACTTCAGTCACGACCTGTCGCTGTTTGACTGGATGAGTCAGTGGAAACAGCCCGGTGATGACGAGCAGGCCGTACGCGCGGTACTGGGCCGGATGCTGTTCTCCCAGGACGAGATCAAAAAATCGGTCAATGCCCTCTCCGGGGGCGAACAGGGTCGCATGCTGTTCGGCAAGCTGATGCTGCAAAAACCCAATGTCCTGGTGATGGACGAGCCCACCAACCATCTGGATATGGAATCCATCGAAGCACTGAATCTGGCGCTGGAGAACTATCCCGGCACGCTGATCTTCGTCAGCCACGACACCGAGTTCGTCTCCTCGCTGGCGACCCGGATCATCGAACTGTCCGCCACTGGCGTGACAAATTTCAGTGGTACTTACGACGAATACCTGCGTGATCAGGCTGATGCCGGGGTAGCGCCCCGGCTAGGGGCCAGGGGCTAACCTTGTCGATCACGCTGGCGATAGCCTGCGTGACACCCCTGCCGATGCGGAGAATGTCAGGTAGCACTGTGCGCAACCTGACATTCTAAATCGAGTCACACATGATCTCTGGGTTTTATAACGCCCAAATAATCTGTGAATATTTCAGTGGGAAAATTTTTCCCACTGAAATATTTATCAGGTTGATTTACATGTTAGCTGGAGCTAGGCCTTCTTAATAACACCAATTAAAACTAACAAAATAACAGCGCCAATAGTGGCCATAATGATAGAGCCTAAAAACCCGCCTGTTGTTATGCCGAGCAAGCCGAATACAAAGCCGCCCACTATGGCACCAACAATTCCTACGATAATATTTCCTATGACACCAAATCCTGTTCCCTTCACGATGGTGCCAGCAAGCCACCCAACCAGCGCGCCAACAGCTAGAAATATTAATAAGCTAATAATATCCATGTTTCCTCCAGTATTATTTTTTAGCAAATAGGTAGATGCCAACAACAAAACTGATGGCGCCAACAATGTAGAAAGTCATTACCTTGTCTGTATCTGAACCTGTAACTGCTTGTGTTATTTGTGATCCGACAGAACCAGATAATTGATACCCCCATATTGCAAGGCCAATTCCTAAAACTACCAGGACAATACCAATAATTTTCATTGTGGTTCCTGAATGCATTTCCATGTTGATCTCTAGTAACTGAAGAGGTGTTTTTAGTATTACCACATTCCTGGGCAGGTCTTGCGTTTTGCCTTTCATGAAGCAAAACGCAAGACCTGACCCCGATGGGCTTGTTATATGCATTTTAGCAATAAATACTAGATCGGCCCTGCGACTGAGTGTTTGTATTTGCCGCAAAAATAACCCTTTTGCAGAGGGTAATGCGCATCTTTATTTGACCACTGCTCAACACTAGCAGAAAGGGTTAATTGTTTTTCAATTTCAATAAAGTGCAGTTTGTTTTTAAAATTAACAGCATAAGGACACTTTAACCCTGCGGGTGAATCAATACTTTCTACTTCATTGCCTAAGGCAATTTCAAGATCATAGATTGGTTTCAATGAGTCACAAAGTTCCATATTGACGATTATTTTATTGCATATAACGCCGCGTTCACCGGCTTGACCGGTGCAACGCTTTGTTAAGCGCTGCCATTATTTTCATCCCGTTTTTGGACAGCCTTGAGAGCTCCTCGGGCAGTTTTCCATACAAATCAGCTATTTTTTTGGGCCGGGATATTCTGTCCTCTACAATAAAATTGATCATCTCGAAAATACTATGCGCAATCCCAGGGTCATCAGACAGTTCTATCTCTCCGGGATGTACGCCATTGTTCCCGATTACTCTACAATAATCCAAAGCCTGTTGAACTTCGACAGGCAGGCCTTTCTTCACGAGAGAGCCAATATCATCATTTATATTCTTACCTTTTTCCCCAAGCTCTATCATCAACATTTGAACACACAGCCTTAGCAAAGCTGCTGCTGCGCGCGGAGACCTTGCAACGATATCTCTCGCCTCTTCATATTCTTCTTGGCAATTTTCAGGAAGATCAATATGAGCCGGAGGGACTGGTGCTTCAGATGGAACGATCATTCTATCTTGATACCAAAAGCAGAATTCCCAGCAGTGATGACACTTTGATGCCATAAACTCACTTCTGCCATGTCCTACGATAGCCAGTTGGTGCCAAGATTGCTCGGCATATACACCGCACTTTATGCAATGAAAGTTTTCTTCTTCAAAAGTTGGAGGATAGTATTTGCTCATTCCATATCTCAATTCTTATTGACGCTTAACGTCCTGCCTCACAGGAGAGAAACCGAAGGGAGCGAATTCTGTGGTGGCGATTGTTAAGCCTTAATTTAACCATTTGGAAAAACTCTATCTTTCATAAGCCTAACCAACTTATCTATGTATGAGAAATAAATTGGCGCATCTTGTTTGGCTTTTTCTGCCTGGGCTATGCTATGAACTATTGGATTCTTCGCTATTACAGCCTGCACAGGAATTCCAGGCACTATACCCTCAGAATTAATTTTTGCACTTTGCACGGAGACCGAAGTGTTTCCAAACGTTTTTTCCTTGTCTGCATGAGAATATGCGTTTCTGAATTCATCGCGAAACTCATTTAGCACTTTCCTTTCTTCTTCGTGGATTAGTCCACTAGAGTACGCCGCCTTAATAGCCTGACTCAGAGTTAAGTGCCCATATTTTTTTATACCTGATTCAGTGTACGCTTCCATTATTTCTACAAGATCAGCACCTGAATTGAATGGTTTTTCATTATTCACTGAATGATGATAAATAAGCGAGTATTTTAGGAGACTTTCCATCAAGTGATTACAGATAGTTATTGCCGATTGACTTAGCCCAAACGCTATACATAAACATGCTTCGTGGCGAAGTGTGTCCATTTCTGGCCACCCATAATGATTCTCATATGCTTCTAAAATAACAGGATAGTTCGATTCGAACACTTCCTGAAACTTTAGAAATTCAATTTTAGAATCAGTTTCCAATATTCTACCTATTAGGCATAACAGTGATTATATGGACTCCCCCTGTTTTGCCAGAAAAGAGCCTACAAAAAACATAGAGTAAGACTGCACAAATATATCCGGCCTATTCATTGGCTTAGTCATGCCATGGCCCTGATGGAAATTCGCACGCAAGCTCCTCATTATTAGAGCGGCCTTTGATGGCCAACACTGTTATCAGGTTCTGCTCACGTCGGTCTTACCTGTTCACCATCACTCTCTTTTCCGCGCAAACCTGTGATATTTTAATTTAACTACGCTGCTCGGCGATAGGGTTCATCACGTGACAACATCGCCCACATAATCCGTGCATTTTTTGCAGCAAGCGCCACCGCCGCCACATTCTGATTCCGCCGCTCTTTCAAAGACTCAACCCAACGGCTCTTCGCATCATCTCGCTTGGATGTCTGTAACATGGCAGAACGACTCCCGTGGATGATAAGGGTACGTAGATATGTATCACCCCGTTTACTGATTCGTCCTAAACGGCTCCGTCCGCCCGACGACTTTTGTCGTGGAGTCAGGCCTAACCAGGCCGCAAACTGCCTACCATTCGCAAAGGTTTTGGCTTCACCCACGCTCGCAACCACAGCCGTTGCCGTAATCGGTCCCACCCCTTCTATTTGCATGATCCGCTGTGCCAGGTGATTATCCTTGGCTATTTGTGCAATTCGACAGTCATACTCATTTATCCTCTGATCGAGCTGTCTCAGTCTTGTATAATTATCTGCAAATACTTCACGTGCTATATCCGGCAATCCATTCTCTGCATCTTCGAGCACCCGAGGCATCTCCTGCCGAACTTTCTTTGCTCCCTGCGGCAACACAATCCCAAATTCACCTAACAAGCCACGCAGATGGTTAATTAACGCGGTCCGTTCTCCAATCAATAGAGTGCGAGATCGGTGTACGCTCAATATGGCCTGTTGTTCAACTGTTTTCACTGGTACAAATCGCATCGTCGGGCGCGATACCGCTTCGCAGATCGCCTCGGCATCATTACGATCATTCTTGCCGCTCTTGCGATAGGGCGTGACAAATTGTGCCGCCATGAGGCGCACTTCGTGTCCTAATACCGTCAATTCACGTGCCCAGTGATGCGCGCTACCACAGGCTTCCATGCCAACCAGGCAGGGCTCACACTGCGCAAAAAATTCCAATAGCTTGGCACGTTTTAGGCTTTTGCTAACGATAACTTCACCTGTTGTTGTAACGGCATGAACCTGGAATACATTTTTTGCAAGATCCAATCCAATACGTGCTATCTTTTTCATGACTCCCCCTCTCTATGATTGGCTGACTATCATCTCCAATCTGGCACATGCGATGCCGTTGGAGAAGGGGGAGTCCATACCATTATTAGACAGAATCTGCCTTTTCCAGGATATAGACAGATTCTGTCTATTCCGGACCCGGGTCCTGATATTACAGAAATTAACCATAATCGTAGCAGGGATGCAGCGGCTTTTCGAGGTTGGCAATGTACCGTTTTGCCGAGATATTGGGGTTTTCCCTACTCCATCTAGTTTGTTTGTGGTCCCGTCAGACGCCGCCGAGCATCGCAGAGGAAGGAGGAATAGCCCGTCAGGGTGGCGGCAGGGATGCCGCCACTCGACAGTCGGGCCATGGAAGGCCCGTCTGGCGAGCCCGACTGGAGCGAGAAGCGCAGGGAACCGGTATAGCAATTTATAAATTGCTATACCGGCGGCGTCTTTCGGGCGCGGTTTTTGGTGACTTTTTGCCGCTTCAAAAAGTCACTCGCCGCGCGGGCGCGAAAGCCCGCTTTCAAGATTCAGCCCGCCCGGAGGGCGAACATTTTAGTGAGGACTCGGCGATCAGCATCGGGAGATTGCTTCGCTTTGCTCGCAATGACCGAAAATAGTGTACGTCATTGCGAGGAAGCTAGACCCTGACGAAGCAATGTCAGATTATTGGACGGATACTATGGAGTCGTCTTGTTCAAGCCAAGACGTCGGGCAAACCAGAGGATGTGCCGCGCGCCCTTCTTTCCATGGGCGCGCACGGTCACTTCCTCAACCTCGAAGCCAACTTTTTGCAGTCGCTGCGAAAACTCCGGCGCTGCGCCGGCCGACCAGACCGCCAGCACCCCGCCCGGGCGTAATGCGCCGTACATCGCATTCAGGCCATCCATGCCATACAGCCAGTTATTCTTTTTATGGGTCAGTCCTTCCGGGCCGTTATCCACGTCCAGCACGATCGCGTCATAATACTGCTCGCCACGCGTTATCTGTTGCGCCACATCCCCTTCCTGCACGCTGACCCGGGGATCCTGCAAGGGGTAGCCGGCACAGACACCCAGCGGCCCGCGATTCCAGGCCACCACCGCCGGCACCAGCTCGGCCACCGTGATCGCGGCCTGCTCGCCGCAATGGGCCAGTGCCGCGGCCAGGGTAAAACCCATGCCCAGACCACCAATGAGTAAACGGGGGTGGGTCGTCCCCAGGCGGGAACAGGTCTGTTCGGCCAGCGCCTCTTCGGAGCCGTGGACCCGGCTGCTCATCAGCTCACCGCGACCGGCAAGCTTGATCGAGAATTCATCGCCGCGCTGATACAGCTGCAACTCGCCGCCATCACCGGGCACGGTGGCGCTGTCGAGCAGCTTCCAGGGCGTCACAGGAAACGTGTCAGGTCAAAGGCACGGGGCCGAAACCCGCCACTCACTTTTTATCGTCCAGCAAGGACTTGAGATCGGCGAAGGGATTGTATGTGGCACCGGCAGTCTTGTTACTCGAACCGGAGCCGGTGCCCTGTTGCGCCTCCAGCTGCCGCTGATGTTCATTATCGTGGCAATACAGGCACAACAACTCCCAGTTGCTGCCATCGGGCGGGTTATTGTCATGATTGTGGTCGCGGTGATGGACTGTCAGCTCGCGCAGGTTTTTGCCGCTGAACTCGCGACCGCAACGGCCGCAAACATGCGGGTACATTTTCAGCGCCTGCTCGCGATAACCCTGCTCGCGCTGTTCGCTGGCGCGCCGGGCGTCGGCCACGACCTGATCCAGTTTACTGCTATCGGATTTTGCCATATCGTTCTCCGCCTGCCGGGCAAGCCTTGCCCGGCCAGCTTTCTGTTATTCGACTATAGTCAGGGTACCTGCAAACAATCAACCTTGCCACAGCGCCCTAATAGCATGTTCACAAATGTCTCGCGCACCTCGGGACGACTGTCGCGAAAAAACCGGTAATCCGCGTGCTGTTGTGGCCGGGCCGGGTCGATCACAATCCCCCATAACGGCCGCACGCCGGCCGGTAACATGCTGTAACGCATATCCCCCAGGACAGCCGGCTGTTCCGGGTCGAAGGCCACGAAGCCCCGGGAGAAACGTTCAAACCGCCGAATATCCCCGAACAAGGTTGAGTCCGGATCCAGCCCGGGCAAGTCGCTGTGCCGATCAAAACGGGGCACCGAGTCACCGGGATAGACACGGTTATCGGCCAGCAGGCCAACCCGCACCGCATCCACCTGGATCCGCCCGGCATGGACATAGACCGAGCGCCATAATAGCAAATTCCCCAGGGTGGGTTTGACCACGTGTTGCGACGGTGTATGCGAACGTTCGGCAACCACCTCGGCCATGAGCGCCTGCGCACGCTGCTGTTGTATCCCCGCAAAACCCAGATAGCCGGCACATAGCAGCAGTGCCCCCAGCGCCATGCGCCGCGCCGGCAAGCCGAGCCCCAGCAACAGCCCCGCCAGCAGGATCGCGGTAAAGAGGGGATCGATGATCGCGATAAGGTTCAGCGCCACGCGTTGCTCAAAAAACGGCCAGAACAACAGGGTGCCGTAACTGGTCAACGCATCCAGCACGCCGCTCAGACTGAACCCGGCCAGACAGAAGAGATAGAGTCGCCCGGCGGGTAAATGACGACGTAGCCACGGCCAGAGGATCAGACAGGCAATCGCCGCGCCAAAGGGAATAAACACCAGCGAATGGGTAAAGTGGCGGTGGTATTCGATCGCCAGCAGCGGATCGTCCGCCGAACGGATCAGGATATCCAGATCCGCCAGCAGTCCGGCAAACAGGCCGGCCAGCGTGGCGGTCTTTTTCTCCTGCGGGCGGGCCACGGCCTGGGCCAGTACGCCGCCCAGCAACCCCTGGGTCAAAATATCCATAGCGGCGACTATACCCGAAAGTCCCTCTCCCGGTAACATGAGCACTGCGCAGCCACCCTCTTTGACCGATCAATCATGCAAACAGACGTTATCATCATCGGCGCCAGCGCCGCGGGCCTGATGTGCGCTATCGAAGCGGGCAAGCGCGGGCGCAGGGTGATCGTGCTGGATCATGCCAACAAACCGGGCAAGAAGATCCTCATGTCCGGTGGCGGGCGGTGTAATTTCACCAATTACCAGATCGGCGCCGAGAACTATCTCTCGCATAATCCCCATTTTTGCAAATCGGCACTGAGTCGCTACACCCAGTGGGATTTCATCGCTCTGGTCGACAAACACGGCATCCCCTGGCATGAAAAAGCGCATGGCCAGCTGTTCTGCGATCACAGTGCCAAAGATATTCTCAACCTGCTGCTGGAGGAATGCCGCCAGTACCGTGTCGAGATTCAACTTGACTGCATGATCGAGCGCGTGGAAAAACCGGACACGCAATTCGAGCTGACCACCAGCCGGGGGCATTACCAGGGCGCTTCGCTGGTCATCGCCAGCGGCGGTCTGTCGATCCCGAAGATGTGCGCCAGCCCGTTTGGCTATCGGATCGCGGAACAATTCGGCCATCCGCTCCAGCCGACCCGTGCCGCGCTGGTACCCTTCACCCTGCAACCGCAGGACAAGGCACGCTTCGCCGATCTGACCGGAGTCTCGGTGGACAGTCTGGTCAGTTTCCGCCATACCGCGTTTCGTGAGAATATCCTGTTCACCCATCGTGGTCTGAGCGGACCGGCCATTTTGCAAATCTCCAGTTACTGGCAAGCCGGCGAGCCGATCACCATTGACCTGTTACCGGATCAGGATTTGATTGCGTACCTGACCGAGCGGCAACGCCGACAACCACAAAGCAAACTGAAAACCGTGCTGGGCCAGTTACTGCCCAGACGACTGGTCGCGGCGCTGTTCGAACCGGCCCTGCTCGATTCCCCGTTACAGCATCTCTCGCGCCGTCAATTTCAAACCATCGGCGAACAGCTACAGCACTGGCAGCTGACGCCCGGCGGTACCGAAGGTTACCGAACGGCCGAGGTGACGCTGGGCGGTGTCGATTGCGACGCGCTCTCTTCCCGAACCATGGAATCCCGGCTTGTCCCCGGGCTCTATTTTATCGGTGAGGTTGTCGATGTTACCGGCTGGCTGGGGGGGTACAATTTTCAGTGGGCCTGGTCTTCCGGCTGGGTCGCCGGGCAGGTGGTATAAATAATAACTTTCCTGGAAGGTACGCAGAGGCGTAGATACAGGTTGCGCGCAGCGCTACCTGACACTCTGCATAGCGGCAGAGATGTCACGCAGGCTAACGCCGCCAGCGTGACCTACAGAATCAACCAGAGTATAAGTCGTGCACGAATTTGGAACATTGCCAGGGTTCAGGTGGAACCGCTTCGCTTGTTCCACCCTACAGGAGCGAGATCGGGTATGGGGAACGTTTATTTAGACAGACATACCCCATTATGCGACACAGGGGAGACCTCGGCTTGAAAGTAAGGCCTGTTCCGGTTCGGCAATTCGGGGGCAATGCACAAGGCATTCAACCGGCGCCCTCGCGCAGGGTTTCCATCGGGGGATGCGTCAATACCCGCCGCGTACCCAGCAGGCCGGCAATCGTTACTATCACGATCCCGCTGACCAGACCCAGCAGTATCACGCCCGGAGCAAACTCATAGTCGAATTCGAACAGGTGCTCGGCCAGTAACCAGGCGAGCGATGTGGCGGACAATCCCGCCAGCAGGCCGGCCAGGGAACCCAGCAGGACAAACTCGGCAACCAGTCCGAGCAACAGGGTCTGTTTTTTTGCGCCCAGCGTTCGCAGCACTGCATTTTCAAAACGGCGCTCATCCTGATTGGCCTGAATGGCCGCGTACAACACGGCCAGACCGGCCAGGATCGTAAACAGAAATATAAACTCCACCGCCAGTGAGACGCGATCCATGATCTGACGCACGCGCTGCATCAGCGTCTCCACATCAATCAGGGTGACATTCGGAAAGGTACTGACCAGATCCGCCAGATGCCGGCGCTGTTCACTATCCAGATAGACGCTGGTCAGCCAGTTTGCCGGCCACTGTTCCAGCACCCCGGGCGGCACTACTGTAAAGAAGTTGATATTGAAACTGTCCCATTCCACCGTGCGCAGATTATGCACGGTGAAATCCGTGACTGTGCCGTTGATATTGAAACTGACCACATCACCGACCCCAAGCCCCAGGGTTTCTGCCAGGCCGGCTTCCAGCGACAACAGGGGTTTGCCGTGATCTGCTTGCGTCCACCACCTGCCCTCGACCAGCGTGTTGTCCCGTTGCATGACCTCGGCCCAGGAGAGATTGAATTCCCGGGTAACCATGCGTCGGGCGCGATCCTCTTCATAATCGGTAGCACGCACCGGCTCAGCGTTAATTTCGACCAGGCGCGCACGCACCATGGGATACAGCCGGGTATTTTCCACTCCCAGCTGCGAGAAAAATTGACGCATCTCCTCTACCTGATCCGGTTGCACGTTGATCACAAAATGATTCGGGGCATCCGGCGGCAGACTGTTTTGCCAGTCCGCCAACAGATCCGATCGCACCGTGGATAGCAGCAGTAATACCATAAGGCCGAGACCAATGGCGACAACCTGTATCATGCTGGTCATCGAACGCCGCGCAATATTGGACAGCCCAAACCGCCATGCCATACCGACCCGGGTACGCATCCGGTTCAACAACCGAATCATGCCGTAAGCCACGACAGCCAGTAACGCCAGTGTTCCCAGCATCCCGGCCAGCACCAGCGAAACCAGTCGAACGTTTCCGATTTGCCAGTAAAGCAGCAATGCCATGCAACCCAGCACGGCCAGATACAACAGGCCGTTGCTGACCGGCGGCGTGGCAATATCCTTGCGCAAGACACGCAGGGGTGGCACGCGACGCAGCGCAAGCAAAGGCGGTAACGCGAAGCCGAGTAACAGCACGATGCCGGTGGCATAACCGAGCAACAGTGGCCTGGCGGAAGGCGCCGGAAGGCGAACCAGCAACAGCTGATCCAGTAACTGGGCAATAACCTGTTGCGTAACCAGGCCGAGCAGGCAACCAGCGGTACTGGCAAGCAGGGCAAGCCACAGCATTTCCAGTGTAAACAGGCGGATAATAATCGTCTGCGTGGTACCCAGACAGCGCAACATGGCACTGGTATCCAGATGACGCCGCGTAAAACGGTAAGCGACCGTGGCGATCGCCACTCCGGCGAGCAAAACACTGATCAGCGCCGCCAGGCCGAGAAACTGTCGCGCCCGCTCCAACGCGGTATTCAGTTCGGGCCGCCCTTCCTCAACACTCTGAATCTGTTCGCCCGGTTGTAATTGGTCCTTGAGCGTCGCGCGATAGGACTCGACAGTTTCCCGGGCACCGGCGATCAGAACCCGGTAGGTCACGCGCGATCCCTGCCCCAGCAAGCCGGTTGCCGCCAGATCGGCCTGATTCATTAAAACACGGGGCGCCATCGAGAACAGATCACCGGCCCGATCCGGTTCATAGCGCAGTACCCTGCGCAGCGTAAACGCTTTCTCCCCCAGGCTGACGGTCTGACCGATCTCGGCATCCAGTAAATACAACAAGCGGGCATCGACCCAGATCGTCCCGGTTTCGGGAATGTTGTCGGTCGGCGTATCCTCGGCAAAAGGGGACTCGCTGACACGCAATGTGCCACGCAGGGGGTAACCGTTTGAGACGGCCTTGACCTCGACCAGATGGGGCTGTGCCTCGCCGAGCACAACACTGCGAAACTGCGTGGTCGTCGCCACCTGCAAAGGGAGTTCCTGTATGGCATCGGCATGCTGAAGCACTGACGCATTTCGGGATTTGACAACCAGATCGGCTCCCATCAGTTCGGCGGACTGTTCCTGCAGGCCGCGTTCAATCCGGTCCGTAAAAAATCCCACGGCCGTGATACTGGTCACGGCAATCACCAGCCCCAATGCCAGAATGCCCAGCTCGTTGGCGCGCCAGTCACGCCATAACATGCGCCAGGAATTTATCCAGAGAAAGGCGAGATTATGCAAATGGCGCTCAGCCATAACGGACACCGGGCTGCGGTTCAATCAAATGCCCGGCATCCAGATACAGCCGCTGTTGACACAACTGTGACAAATGGGAATCGTGGGTTGCCATAACCAGGGTCGTGTCCTGTTCGGCATTGAGCTCAAACAGCAATTCAATGATGCGTCTGCCGGTCTCGCTATCCAGATTACCGGTGGGCTCATCGGCAAACAGGACTCGCGGCTGTGTGGCAAAGGCGCGGGCAATGGCACAACGTTGTTGCTCGCCACCGGATAACTGGTTGGGATAATGATGGCAGCGTTGTCCCAGGCCGACCCGGTTCAGGACCTGTTCGGCCATCTGGCGTGGCCGCGCGGCACGGGCCAGTTCCAGTGGCAGCATCACGTTCTCCACGGCGGTCAGTCCCGGCAACAGCTGAAAATTCTGGAACACAAAGCCTACCCGTTCGGCACGTAATTGCGCGCGACCATCTTCGTCGAAGGCATTCAATCCGTAACCATCCAGAATCACCTCACCCTCGGTTGGCAGATCCAGCCCCGCCAGCAAACCCAGCAAGGTGGTCTTGCCCGAACCCGAGGCACCGAGAATCGCCAGTGACATCCCCGCCTCGACACCAAAATTGATATCATGCAACAGGGTCAGGACGCCGTCGCGGGTATTGACCTGTTTGCCCAGATGACGGGCTTCGACAAAAAAACGGGAACTGACTTTGTTCATGCTAAAAACCTTTTATCGACAAGTTATACCGATCCTGCTGGGGCTGGTTATCAGCATTAACCATACCGTGTCCGCCACGGATGAAACACAGGCAAATATTCTGGTCTTGGGTGACAGTCTCAGTGGCGCATACGGCATCGATCGGGATCAGGGCTGGGTCAGCCTGTTGCAACAGCAACTGACAGAAAAAGGTTATGGTTATCACGTGATCAATGCCAGTGTTAGCGGTGACACCACGCGTACCGCACTCAGTCGACTCGAACCGGCCCTGCGCTCACATCAACCGGCGATTGTCATCGTTGCCCTGGGCGGCAACGACGGTCTGCGCGGTCTCGCCTTGACTGAAATCGAATCCAGCCTGGCGAGCATTATCGAGCGCAGCCAGCAATACCATGCCCGGGTCCTGCTGGCCGGTGTCCGCCTGCCCCCCAACTACGGGGCGGCGTATAATGCCCGCTTCGCGGCGGTGTACCAGGCGCTTGCGCGCCGCTATGCTATTCCCCTGGTTCCGAAAATCCTGGATCAGGTCGCCGACAATCCGGCGCTGATGCAAAGCGATGGCATTCATCCGAACGTCAAAGCCCAGCCCCGCATCATGCAAAATATCTGGGAGAAACTCCTCCCCATGCTGAAGCCGGCCCAATAACAGGTTATTCGCCGGGATAACCTTCCGGACACAACTGACTGTATCATTAATTGGAGAATATCATGGCTCTGACCCTGCTGATCGTCATCCTCAGTCTGGCGCTTTTGATCTGGAGCGCGGATCGGTTTGTGGAGGGTTCGGCGGTCGCCGCCCGCCATCTGGGTATGCCGCCATTGCTGATCGGCATGGTGGTCGTCGGTTTCGGCACCTCCGCGCCCGAGATGGTGGTGTCCGTTCTGGCCGCCTGGCAGGGCAACCCGGGCCTGGCGCTGGGCAACGCCTATGGTTCCAATATCACCAATATCGCGCTGATTCTGGGGCTGACCGCCCTGCTCAGTCCGATCGCCGTACACTCGCAAATCCTGCGCAAGGAGCTGCCGGTGCTGGCCCTGGTGACCCTGCTGGCCGCATGGCAATTACGCGATGGCAGCCTGGAACGAATCGATGCCGCGGGTCTGTTACTGGTCTTTATGGCCCTGATCGGCTGGTCGATCCGGGAAGGCATGCGCGGACGCACAGACGCACTGGCCGGTGAGATGGAGGCCGAGCTGGACAGCCATGCCATGCCGCTGGGCCGCGCCCTGTGGTGGCTGGGAATCGGTCTGCTGCTGTTAATTATCAGCTCGCGCGCGCTGGTCTGGGGGGCGGTCAGTATTGCCCAGGGGTTCGGGGTCAGCGATCTGATCATCGGCCTGACGGTCGTGGCCATCGGCACCTCCCTGCCGGAGCTGGCCTCGTCACTGGCGGCCATTCGCAAGGGGGAACACGATCTGGCACTGGGCAATATACTCGGCTCCAATCTGTTCAACACCCTGGCCGTGGTCGGCCTGGCCGGTATTATCCAGCCCATGGCAGTGCCCCCCGAGGTGTTGACCCGCGACATGCTGGTGATGGGCGCCCTGACCTTCTCCCTGTTTGTGCTGGGTTACGGGTTTCGCCGGCCGGGGCGGATCAACCGGGTCGAGGGCGCCATCCTGCTGGCGGTGTTCCTGGGTTATACCGGCTATCTCGTCACCCGGGTTGTGGGAACCTGAATCGCCGTTGTGAATTTCCAATCACCGAGGTCCATGAATTCGGCAAATTATTCCGGTTCGCAACGGTCCAGGATAACCCGGTTCTTGCCCGCGGTTTTACCGCGATACATGGCCCGATCCGCCGCCTGGATGGTTTGATCGATGCCCCGCTCGTCACTGTACTGGGCGGCGCCAAAGGTAATCGTCACCCTGTGGTCGAGGTTTTTGATCCGCACCGGTTCAGCCAGATATTTTCGCAATTCATTTAAAACGGATTCTGCTTCTGTCAGGGAGACATCCGCCAACAGGATCAAGAACTCCTCCCCGCCCCAGCGGCTGATGACATCGTGTCGCCGTAACCGTTGCTGCATGCGGGAAGCGATTTCCTTCAACAGGACATCCCCGGCGTGATGACCGAAACGATCGTTGATCTGCTTGAAGTCATCGATATCACCCAGTGCCAGGACAAACGGCTTGTCATCGCGCCGAAACCGACTGACTTCGTCCTCGATCGCCTGGGTCATGGCATGACGATTGAGTAACCGGGTCAACGAATCGTAGGTCGCCAGTTGCTCATAGGCCTCTGTCAATTTCTGTAATTGTCGCGCCGAATCGTTAACGCCCTTGGAATAATAATGCGCCAGGTAAGCGACCAGTGCCACGGTAGCCACCAGATTACCGAGGTGCAATAAATGAATAATATCCAGATTCAGATAATACAGCGGGGAACCCCGCAGAGACTGGCTATAGAGCATTATCAGTAAAATGACCGGCACGGCCGACAGCAGAAGTTTTTCCAGTAGCGGCCGCCCGGGATTGATAAATAACATCGGGCCAATCGCCATCATGTAGTAATAAAAACCGCTGTTCCAGCCCAGCAGCCAGATAGCCAGGCTGGCATGCAGCATGACCTCGAGGTAGGCCAGCCACAGGGCCAGATTATGCCGGCCATTGCGATTGAGATAAAGCGCCAGGGAAAAGGCGGCCAGGCTGAAAACATTGAACAGATAAAGCTCGCGTATGTTCAACCAGAAAAACAGGACAAGAAACAGCGCGTGCAGCAACAGGCTCGCCAGATAGACATGTTCGGCCGCGTAGGCTAAACGGAACTGCTCGTGGCTAACCCGTGCGTTACCAAAGGTTCGATGTTGCGAGGATTCCTTTCTGTGCGGCGAACTTCCCGGTTCAGTGGCCGTGTGGTCATCTGGCGGCATGGCGGAATTCTGTGTTTTTTCAAGATTAGAACATTTTCGCCGCTGACGACAGCGGGCAGAGATAATTACTTACAAAAAAAGGTTGCAATTCGGTTCAGAATTGCAAACCAGGCACTCTGAAAGTGGGTGAGAGTCACACAATGTTCATGTTTTCCTGGCAGACTGCTGACCAGCGCCCGGCCCGTAAAATTAGGTAAAGATACCGACCATGCTCAAATGGCTCTGGATCGTACTGGGCAGTACCTCGACCCTGGGCGGGTTACTGGTTCTTTGGTCCCCGTTACCGCTCGGCCTCCCCCTGCTGCTGATTGGGATTCCGTTACTTATGAAATACTCCCCGCGCAGCCGAACCACTTTTACCTGGATCGCGGGTCATATTCCGATGCTGCAGCGTCCATTACAGCGCCTGAACAATCCGGCGAAGAAACCGCCCAACATGTCGTCAGAGGAGGAGGAAAAAACGCCCTGATCCAATGAACCCTAATAACCCGCCGCCTGTGCACGAACACTTACAGGAACCGATTCAGTGCAAATGACACCCCACTGTACCGCTTTGGTGCAAGACCAGTAATATCCAACCGGCAGGAATAGCCCCCAGCAGGACAGGAACCCCCTGCTATACAGTGAGTTAGTCGAAGATTGCAGGGAAATCGATGTCTGGCATGATTGTTGTAACTATTCTGATAAAGCCCTTGTGCCAACCGGAGAGCACCGCCATGAATAGCCAGTTCAATTACGCGACATTTGTCGAATTGTTTCTGAAATCGGACGACGAACCCGCTCCCCCTGCATTCAGCCCGTGTCCTGCAATCGATCGGATCGAGACGATCGCAGAGCCTGGCACCGATAACCCGGTTTCTCCTCCTGCCTGAAACAGGGTAGACCTCGATGCGGATACATTCCGCCTTTGGCACAGTCAATCCCGGCTGTGCCTTTCTTTTTCCAGGGGGAGTAAATTGGGTCTATACTTTATGAGCTCCTGCCGGGTTTGCCATAGGTCTGTCATAACCCGGCGCCAGACTTGTCCACGACCCCTTACATGGGAGGTAGATTATGCAAATGCAGGAGATCCGCCAGCTTGCCAAACAGCATGGGTTAAAAACATCACGCCAGAACAAGGTTGATCTGGTGCGACATATCCAGTCGGCCGAAGGCAACTTCGACTGCTTTGCCACGGCTATCGAGGGTGTCTGTGACCAGCAGGGCTGTCTGTGGCAGGCAGACTGTTTCGCCGCGGCAAAAAAAGCGGCGCATTAAACAACAGCCTCAGGTACGGGTATCCGGGCGTTGCTGCAAAAGCTGTTCGTAGAGTTGCACATAGCGCCCGGCACTGCGTTGCCAGGAAAAATCCCGGCCCATGGCAACACGCTGGACCTGTTGCCACAGCGCGGGCCGGGCGTAGAGTTGCACTGCTCTGTGCAGTGCGGCCTCCAGTGCCATTTGACTGACCTCTGACATGACAAAACCGCTGGCCCCGGTCTCCTGCAGGGTCTTGCCCGTGGTATCGAGAGGGGTATCGACAACGGTATCGGCCAATCCTCCGACCGGGGTGACCAGCGGCAATGTGCCGTAGCGCTGGCTGTACAGCTGGTTCAGACCGCAGGGTTCAAAACGCGAGGGCATCACAAACAGATCGGCGCCCGCCTCAATGCGATGCGCCAGGCTCTCGTCATACCCCAGGGTGAGGCCCAGTTGCCGCGGATACTGCCTGACCGCCTGTTGCAGGCGTTGTTCGTAATCTTTGTCGCCACTGCCCAGGATGACCAGTTGCACCGGCAGCTTGACGAGATCGGGCAGACTGTCGAGAACCAGATCGATCCCTTTTTGCTCCGCCAGCCGGGTGACCATCCCCATTAACAGTCGATCATTGTCCTGTGGCAAATCGAACTGTGCCTGAAGCGCCTGTTTATTGATCTGTTTGTCTGACAGGTTCTGACGATTGTAGCGTTTGACAATCAGACGGTCCGTCCCCGGGTTCCAGACGCGGGTGTCGATGCCATTGAGAATGCCACTGAGATCCGCCGCGCGATGGGCCAGTAGCCCTTCCATACCCTGGCCGAAGGCCGGGGTCTGGATCTCCCGCGCATAGGTCGGGCTGACGGTGGTGAGATGATCGGCATACACCAGTCCGCCTTTGATGAACGCCAGCTGGTCGTGGTATTCCAGCGCGGAAAAATGCCAGAGGGATTCGGGCAGGCCCAGTTGATCGAACGTGGCGCGATCGAACAGCCCCTGATAGGCCAGGTTATGAATGGTGAAGACCGTGGCCGGACGACGGTCGAATTCATTGAGATAGACCGGCAGCAGACCGCATTGCCAGTCGTTGCCGTGAGCGATATCCGGTTGCCACTCCAACCCCAGCTGATCGCTCGCGAGCAGAGCAGCCACTTTGTCAAACAGAGCAAAGCGTTGCGCATTATCGGGCCAGGGCTCGCCGTCGGCATCGTGATAGGGATTGCCCGGGCGATCGAAATATTCCGGGCAATCCACCAGCCAGGTTTTTACCCGGCTACCGGGTAAAGTGGTCTGCCACAGGGTAACCGGTTGCCCGTCAATCTGCCATTGCCCCCGCTGACGGGGGCGTTGCGGCAGATTGTTCACCAGATCACGATAAGCCGGCAGTAGCAGGCGCACCTCATGGCCGAGCTGTTGCAGCGCCCGCGGCAGACTGCCGGCCACATCACCGAGCCCACCGGTTTTGATCAGTGGATAGGCTTCGCTGCTGCAATACAGAATCTGTCGGGGCGTCATGTGTCGGCCAGATACTCGAGAACGATCCCGCCCAGTGGCGGCAAGGCGAGTGACAATGAATCGGGACGCCCCATCCAGCTGGTGCCGGTGGTGTATAATTCGCCCTGATTGCCCAGATTACTCCCGGCGTAAAATGCCGAATCGGAGTTATGAATCTCGCGATAACGTCCTGCCTGCGGTACACCGATACGGTAGTCATAACGCGGCACCGGGGTAAAGTTCAAAATCACCACCACGAAGCGATCATCACTTTTGCGCAGAAAGCTGATGATCGATTGCTCCGAATCGTGGCAATCGATCCACTCGAAACCCTGGTAGTCAAAATCGTACTGATGCAGTGCCGGTTCACGGCGGTATAATCCGTTCAGATCGCCCACCAGCTGTTGCAGGCCATGATGTACTGCATACTCCAGGACATACCACTCCAGCCGGGTTTTGGCATTCCATTCGGGACCCTGACCGAACTCGCAGCCCATGAACAGCAGCTTCTTTCCCGGGTAGGTATACATAAAGGTATACAGCAGCCGCAAATTGGCAAATTTTTGCCATTCATCACCCGGCATTTTGTAAAGCAGCGACGACTTTCCATGCACCACTTCATCATGGGAAAACGGCAGAATGAAGTTCTCGGTAAACAGATAGATCAGACCAAAAGTCAGCTTGTCGTGATGATAGCGTCGGTGAACCGGATCCTGGGAAAAATATTCCAGAATGTCATGCATCCAGCCCATGTTCCACTTCATGGAAAATCCCAGGCCCCCCAGCTCCACCGGGCGGGTGACCTGCGGCCAGGCGGTGGACTCCTCGGCCATGATCAGCGTGCCGGGAACCTCGCGATGGGTCACGGTATTCATCTCGCGTAAAAACTCCAGGGCCTCGAGGTTTTCGTTGCCGCCGTGGATATTGGGCAACCACTCATCCTGGCTGTCACGCGAATAGTCCAGATACAACATGGAGGCCACCGCATCCACGCGCAGGCCATCGAGATGGTATTCCTGCAGCCAGAAAATGGCGCTGCTGATTAAAAAATTGCGTACTTCGTTGCGCCCATAGTTATAGATCAGCGTACCCCAGTCAGGATGCGCGCCGCGCCGGGGATCCTCGTGTTCGTACAGGGCGCTGCCATCGTAATACGCCAGGGCGAACTCGTCGCGTGGGAAATGGGCCGGGACCCAGTCGAGCAACACGCCGATATTGTGTTGATGACAATAGTCGACAAAATACCGGAAGTCATCGGGATCGCCGTAACGCGCCGTCGGGGCATAGTAACCGGTGGTCTGATAGCCCCAGGAATCATCGAAGGGGTGTTCGGTGATGGGCATTAACTCGATATGGGTAAAACCCAGTTGAGCGACATACTCGACCAGTCGGTGGGCCAGTTCGCGATAATCGAGCGGCTCCCCCTGCTCATCCCGTTGCCAGGAACCCAGGTGCACCTCGTAAATACTCATTGGCTGGTGCAGCCAGTCTGCGGCCTGACGCTGTGACAGCCAGGACGCATCCTGCCAGGTGTAGTCGCTTTCGAAGATAACCGAGGCGGTGCGTGGTCGCAACTCGCTTCGTCGGGCATAAGGGTCGGACTTTTGCACCACCTTGCCGGTATCGCGATTGCGGATCTCGTACTTGTAGAGCTCTCCCATGGGCAAGCCGGGAATGAACAACTCCCATACCCCGCTGCTGCCACGGGCACGCATGGGATAACAACGGCCGTCCCAGCGATTGAAGTTGCCGATGACGCTGACCCGTTCGGCATTGGGTGCCCAGGTGGCGAAACGAACGCCGTCGATACCGTCGATATTGCAGGCATGGGCGCCAAGCATGCGATACACATGCAGATGTTTGCCGGCGGAAAACAGGTTGAGATCATAGTCGGCCAGTGTCGGACCAAAGGCATAGGCGTCATACAGCTGATGAACGTCACCATCACTGTCGATCCGCCGCAGACGATAATGAGCCGGAAGAGCCTTACCCTGGCCCCGCCACTCGAAAATATCGCTGTTACCGACCCGCTCGAAGGCCTCGCCGGTCTCTTCCAGCGTCACTTCGCGGGTATAGGGCAACAATACCCGGATAAATGTCTCGTCACCGTGCTCATGACGCCCCAGAACCGCGAACGGATCATGGTGCCGGGCCTCCAGCAAGCGTTGCAGGTCCGATTTATTCTGCGTATTGCCGGCAGATAAAGGGGGTTGTGACATATCAGGCATCAGATTAATTCCAGATTTTTCCGGGTAAAGCGGGCAGCCAGACCATCAAGTACATCATAAGTGATTCGGGCGCAACATGAAATGAGCAAAATGGCGTGCGAAATACCGGTACCTTGATTGTCATCTTTTTGTCACCCCCTCCTGCTGAAATGACACTGTACAGTCACAGACTGTCCACACAAAATAACCTCCACGATGCTTTGCAAGCCGGTGATTCACGATTATGCTTGATAGTGTGTCACGAATGTGGTGTCGTGCGACAAAAGGGCAACGTCCCTTTCGCGGTCCGGGTCCGCATCGCCGGTTTGCGCAATTTGCGACTGGCATGCCTGTTGCTACAGGCACTATCGACCTGCGGAACCTCCGGCACAAAAAACAACCAATGCACTCAACTACTGAATAAGGAAATCACTATGCGTCATGGCCGTTCGCCCCGTTTTGTCAGCCGCCTGACGCGCGACACCCTGGCCCTGATCATGGCCGGGGGACGCGGCAGCCGACTCAAGCAGTTGACCCTGTGGCGCGCCAAGCCCTCGGTGCCCTTCGGCGGCAAATTCCGGATTATCGATTTCCCCCTCTCCAACTGTATCAATTCGGGTATCCGGCGCATCGGGGTACTGACCCAGTACAAGGCCCATTCCCTGATTGTCCATATCCAGCAGGGCTGGGGCATGTTGCGCGGGGAATTCGGTGAATTTGTCGAATTATTACCCGCCCAGCAGCGCATCGAGACCTCCTGGTACGCCGGTACCGCCGATGCCATTTACCAGAACATCGATATCCTCCGCAATCATAATCCCGAATACGTGCTGATACTGGCCGGGGATCATGTTTACAAGATGGACTACGGCGCCATGCTCGCCTTTCATGTAGAGCAGGACGCGGACATTACCGTCGGCTGTCTCGAGGTCCCGACGGAACAGGCCTCCGCCTTCGGGGTCATGGATATCGACGAATCGCATCGTATCCGCCGGTTTGTGGAAAAACCGGAACAGCCCCCCACGCTACCCGACGACCCGACCCTGTCACTCTGCTCCATGGGGATCTATGTCTTTAACAAGGACTTTCTGATTGACCGTCTTCTGGAAGACGCCGATGACAACCAGTCCAGCCACGATTTCGGCAAGGATGTCATCCCCGGCCTGATCGATAATTATCGCGCTCATGCCTATACCTTCCGGGATCCTGTCAGCGGCAACAAGGGTTACTGGCGCGATGTGGGAACCGTGGATGCCTTCTGGGAAGCCAACATGGAACTGATCGGCATCACTCCCGAGCTGAATCTGTATGATTCGGACTGGCCCATCTGGACCTACCAGGAACAGTTGCCCCCGGCCAAATTCATTTTTGACGAAGACGGTCGGCGCGGCGAGGCAATTGATTCCATGGTCTCGGGGGGCTGTATCATCTCCGGTGCCACGGTACGTCATTCACTGCTGTTTTCCAGTGTCTGTATCGAATCCTATTCGCTGGTGGAGGACTCGTTGATTCTGCCAGAGGTCGATATCGGCCAGAACTGCACCATCCGTCACGCGATTATCGAAAAAGGCTGTGAAATCCCGGATGGCACCCAGATAGGCGTTGATGCACAGGAAGATGCCAGGCGCTTTTACATTTCACCCAAAGGGGTGGTACTGGTAACCCCCGAAATGCTCGGTCAGCAGATTCATCATGTCCGCTAAACCACTGAACGTCGTCCTTTACTGGCATATGCATCAGCCCGAATACCGGGATCGGCGCAGTGGCGACTACCACCTGCCCTGGACCTACCTGCATGCCATCAAGGACTATGTCGACATGGCCGCGCACCTGGAAGCCAACCCGGCCGCGCGCGCCGTTGTCAACTTCACACCGACGCTGCTGGAACAGATCGACGACTATGCGCAACAAATAAAGGCGTTTTTTTTACAGGGCACGGAAATCCACGATCCCCTGCTCGATGCCCTGGCCCGTCCGGTGATGCCCGGCGAACCCAAGCAGCGTCTGGCCCTGATTAAACAGTGCCTGCGGGCCAACGAAACGCGTCTGATTCAGCGCTATCCCAACTATCAACGACTGGCCGAGTTCGCCAGCTGGCTGGATGAACACCCCGATGCCATTATCTATCTGCATGATCGCTTTTTAACCGACCTGTTGACCTGGTTTCACCTGGCCTGGCTGGGCGAAACCGTGCGCAGGGAAAATCCCCAGATTCAGGCATTAATCGACAAGGGCATCAATTTCAATCAGCATGACCGCCATACCCTGCTGCGCCTGATTGGCGAATTGTGTGACAACGTGATTGGCCGCTATCGCGCGCTGGCCGAACAGGGGCGTATCGAGTTGTCGGTCACCCCCTATGCCCATCCCATCATGCCGTTATTACTGGATATTCACTCGGCCCGTGAGGCCTTGCCCGAAACCAGCCTGCCGCTGGCGGATCACTATCCCGGCGGTGAAGATCGGGTCGTCTGGCATATCGAAAAAGGGCTGGCGGTGTTCGAACAACACTTCGGCTTTCGTCCCGCCGGCTGCTGGCCGTCGGAAGGCAGTATCAGCGAGGCGACGGTCCGCCTGCTTGGAGAGCACGGCTTTACCTGGCTGGCCAGTGGCGATACGGTGCTGCGTAACAGCCTCAACGCCAGCCACCATGACAGCGATTGTCTTCACACCGGCTACCGTTATGCCGACACCACGGCCTGCTGTTTTTTCCGCGATGATGGATTATCGGACCTGATCGGCTTTGATTACGCCACCTGGCACGCCGATGATGCGGTGGCCAATCTGCTTCATCATCTGGAGAATATCGCCGAGGCCTGTCGGGAACAGTCCAATCCGGTGGTTTCCATTATTCTGGATGGCGAAAATGCCTGGGAATTTTATCCCAAGAACGGTTATTACTTTTTAGAGGCGCTGTATGCCGGTCTGGTGGAGCACCCTGATCTCAACCTGACCACCTACAGCGCCTATCTGGCACAACAGCCCGAGACGGTCACGCTGGATCGAATCGTGGCCGGCAGCTGGGTCTACGGCACCTTCTCCACCTGGGTTGGCGATCCCGGCAAAAACCGCGCCTGGGATCTGCTGGTGGAGGCCAAACGCGCCTGTGACCAACAGCTGGCATCACACGAATTCAGCCCTGAGCAGCGCGAGGCAATCCTCACCCAGCTGGCCATTTGCGAAGGCTCCGACTGGTTCTGGTGGTTCGGCGATTACAACCCGGCCGAATCGGTACGCGATTTTGACCAACTCTATCGCCAGCAATTATCCAATCTGTATATGCAACTGGGGCTGGAACCACCGGATGTGCTGGCCGAACCGATTTCCCACGGCGGTGGCCAACCCTCCGCCGGCGGTACCATGCGCCGCGGACAGGACACCCACTGAATGCATCCGTTGTACCGCCAGCGACGCGGCGGTGTCCTGCTACACCCAACCTCGCTTCCCGGCCCGCTGCCCCGGGGGCAGATCTGCCATGATGCCTATCGCTTTATTGAATGGCTGCAACAGTGCGGGATCGGTGTGTGGCAAATGCTGCCACTGGGCCCCACACACCAGGACGGTTCGCCTTATCTGGCCCTCTCGGCTCACGCCGGCGACCCGACCCTGATCAGCCTGGACTGGCTGCAGGATCGTCACCTGTTACCGGATCGTCCGGCAGTGACGGATTTTCAGGCCCATCAACAGCAACTGGAACAGGCCTGGAAACAGTTCAGTCACCAGAAAGACAAAACACTGTTATCTGCCTGGCAGGCGTTTATCGCTAACGAATCTGACTGGCTGGAGGATTACAGCCTGTTTATGGCCTTGCGTGAACAACAGGAGCAGCTTGCGTGGCACCACTGGCCGACGGCATTACGGGATCGGGACACCGCGGCACTGAAAGAGGCCCGCGAGAGCCTGAAAGAACGCATCGAATTTCATCAGTTTTGCCAGTTTATCTTTTTTCAGCAATGGCAGGATCTGAAGGCCTATGCCGCCGAGCATAATGTTTTACTGTTTGGTGACATGCCCATCTATGTCTCCTATGACAGCGCCGATGTCTGGGCCCGACGCGAACTGTTTACCCTCGACAGCCAGGGTTATCCGCAACAGGTCGCCGGCGTGCCACCGGATTATTTTTCCGACACCGGTCAGCGCTGGGGCAATCCGCTCTATCGCTGGAAAATCATGGAGCAGGACGACTTTCAATGGTGGCAACGTCGCCTGCAAACCCAGTTAGAATTATTTGATATCGTGCGCATTGATCACTTTCGCGGCCTGCAGGCCTACTGGTCGATTCCCGCCGAAGCCGAAACCGCGATCGAAGGGCACTGGGTCGACGCGCCCGGCGCAAAATTGCTTGCCGCCCTGCAAAGGACATTCCCCGATCTGCCACTGGTCGCTGAAGACCTGGGGATGATCACCGAGGAGGTCCACGCCCTGCGAGAAAAATTTGAACTGCCGGGGATGAAGATTCTGCAATTCGCCTTCGATGGCGATCCCGACAACAGCTACCTGCCCCACCAACATGAATTCCGTTCACTGGTCTATACCGGCACCCACGACAACGACACCACGCTCGGCTGGTATCAACAACTCGACGCGAAAACGCAAAATCATGTACGGGATTACCTGGGACTGGAAACAGGCCGGAAAATGCCCTGGCCGCTGATCCGCAGCGCCCTCGCCTCGGTCAGCTGCCTGGCAATGATTCCCATGCAGGATCTGCTGGGGCTGGCCAGCGAACATCGCATGAACACACCCGGAACGATGGAAGGCAACTGGCAATGGCGCTTCGACTGGGAACAGGTACCAACCGATCTCACCCGGAAACTCCGCCACTTGCTACAGTTGTACGGACGATTATGACCTGCGAAGAAGAGAATAACGCAGAGGAACGCAAAGATATAATTTTGAATGTTGAATTTTAGATTTTGAGTGTCAGAATTGGAGCTCATTCAAAATTCAACATTTAAAATTCAAAATTATTACTTTCTTTGCGCCTCTGCGTTGATCTTTTTAGATCCAGTCGCAGGCCCGATAAAGCGAAGCGGTATCGGGCAATACCATCGATTGCCGGACACCGCGTTGCTATGTCCGGCCTACCACTATAAGTGAACTACTTAAATCCAGATCATTGACCCCATTTCGAACGGATGTCCGAGCAGTTCGTGCCAGGGATACATTCGTAGTTTGTAGTGATTCAATCCCGGGTTTTCCGGCTCGAGGTTCAATTCAAAGATATGCTCTTCACCTTCCATTCCGGCATGGGAGAACCTGTATTGTTCATGCGGGGTGAATTTGCCATTGTCATCCCGACAGCCCACCACACATTCGACGATCACATCTTCCGCCGACAGACCATTGAGATTGGCATTAATCACAACCGGCAGTGATTCTCCGTTTTTTATCTGCTGACGAATCGAATCGACGCGCCGGATAGTGACGTGTTTCCAGTTAGCCCGGATTTTGCTTTTCCATTCGGCCAGAGATTTCGCCGGAGCGCAATCGCTCGCAGCCAGGCGCTGATAATGCGCGCGAGCCGGGGCATAGAAATGTTTAACATAGTCGATCACCATCCGTTGCGAATTGAAGCGTGGCAGGCAACTTTTCATGGAGGCTTTGGACAGTTTGACCCAGCCCGAAGAATAGCCCTGGCTGCCATACTCATAATAAAGCGGAATGACCTCGTTCTCCAGAATGTCCAGCAGATCGGCCGCTTCTTCCTGATCACGCAGACCGGCGTCATCATGCCGGGCGTGGGGATGAATCGCCCAGCCGTTTTCCCCGTCAAAACCTTCGCCCCACCAGCCGTCGAGCACACTCAGGTTAATGACGCCATTGATGGCGGCTTTCTGTCCGGAAGTTCCGCTGGCTTCCAGCGGATATTCGGGGGTATTCAGCCAGACATCCACACCGGTGACCAGCTTGCGCGCCATAGCCATATCATAGCCCTCGAGCATGATGATCTTGCCGATAAACTCCGGACGCAGGGAATACTCATGAATCCTGCGAATCAGATCCTGGCCGGGAATATCGCGCGGATGGGCCTTGCCGGCAAATACCAGCATCACCGGCCGCTTGGGATTATTGAGCAAGCGGGCCAGGCGTGGCAGATCGGAGAATAACAAGGTCGCCCGCTTGTAGGTGGCAAAACGACGGGCGAAGCCCAGCACCAGGACATTCTGCTCCGGTTCGCTGGTATAGCTGCTCAGCCGTTTGAGCTGGGCCTCACTGAACCCGGCACGCTGAAAGCGACGACGGGTCCGTTTATAGACATCTTCGAGCATTTGCGCCTTGAGTTCCTGGCGCAGGCTCCAGTAGCGGTGATCCGGTATCGAGTCGATACATTCCCAGTACTCGGGTTTATTCAACTCACTGCGCCATTCACGAAAGCGCATATCGAACAGGTTGACCCATTCACGCGCCAGGAAAGTCTGGACATGCACCCCGTTGGTAACATAGGAAATCGGATTTTCGACGTGCGGGATCTGGGGCCAGACATAGCCTTCCATGGCCGAGGCTTCCGAGCCATGAATCCGGCTTACCCCATTGTGATAACGCGAGCCGCGCAACGCCAGCGCGGTCATGTTGAAGCTGCCGTGATTGTTGGGTGACTCGCCCAGGGCATAAAATGCTGCCGGGTCAATATTCAATGATTTGATATAATGTTTGAAATAGCGGGTCATCTGTTCCGGCTGGAACATGTCATGCCCTGCCGCTACCGGTGTATGGGTGGTAAAGACCGTACCGGCGGCTACCAGCTCCAGGGCGCTGTTGAAATCCATGCCCTGTTCCACATATTCACGACAACGCTCCGGTATCTGAAACGCAGCATGGCCTTCATTGATGTGCCAGACTGTGGGCGTAATACCCATTGCCCGCAAGGCCCGTACTCCGCCAATCCCCAGTACGATTTCCTGCTGAATGCGGGTTGTACTGTCACCGCCATACAGTTGAAAAGTGATACTGCGGTCTTCAGTGGTATTCTCTTCCAGGTCACTGTCCAGCAAGAACAGGCGAATGTGCCCGGCGCGCGCTTCCCAGACCTTGAGCTTGACCGGCCGCTCCTCGATTTCGACCTGAACATAAAACGGCTGGCCGTCATTATCGCAGACCGGCTGAACGACGAGCTCATCAAAGTCGGTAGGCGTGTATTGGGATAACTGGTTACCGTTACCGTCGATATACTGAGTAAAGTAACCTTGCCGATACAGCAAACCGACACCGACGAAGGGCACACCCAGGTCACTGGCCGCCTTACAGTGATCGCCGGCAAGAATGCCCAGGCCGCCCGAATAAATCGGAAAACTTTCGTGCAGGCCGAACTCGGCGCAGAAATAGGCCACCAGATCCTGATCGGGATCGAGAAACTCGGTAATATTCGAGCTGATTTCCTTTTCATGATAGGTCCGAAAAGATGACATGACCCGTGAATATTCTTCCATCAACAGGTGATCATTTTCCGCGTCATCCAGTTTTTCCTGGGCGATGCGGCGCAAAAACACCTTGGGATTGTGGTTGCAGTTTTCCCACAGCTCATCATCCAGCCGGTAAAACAAACCGCGCACATCGCGGTCCCAGCTGTAGAGCAGATCATTGGCCAGTGCCTCCAGCCCCTTTAACTTCTCAGGGATATTGGGTCGCACTTCCAGCTGGAATATTGTTTCGCTCATAGAATTCCCTTACCTTTTTCTCAAAGGTGGCTCATCGGCCAAGTATAGAAGATCAGGTGATGACATTCGGCCCGACACGACCGGTTTGGTGACAGATCGGCAACAGACTTTCACTGACTACCAGTAACGGCTGCAAGTAACGCTCGGTGGGCTCGATCAGCTCGCCCCCGGGCGGCTCGTACTGCTCAACATACAGCCGCAGGGTGGCCCCTTCTGTTCCGGTGCCCGACAGACGGACCACAATCCGGGCCTGCTCGCCAAAAATAATACGCAGACCCTGGTGTTCGCTGAGACTGCCGTCTACCGGGTCTTTATAACAGAAATCGTCCGCGGCCGTGATCACAAAGCCGTCAATATTCCGACCCGGTAACGAGCTCAGCTGCGCCCGTAAATCCGCGACCAGTTGTTCGGCGATCCGGCTGTCGAGATTTTCGTAGTCATGCCGGGTGTAATAGTCACGACCGTATTGTTGCCAGTGGGCCATGACAATCTCCGCCACGGATTCATCTCGCGCGGCCAGCAGATTCAACCAGAACAGTACCGCCCACAGACCGTCTTTTTCACGGATATGCGCGGAGCCGGTACCGAAGCTCTCTTCCCCGCAAAAAGTGATGCGCCCGTCATCCAGCAGGTTACCGAAAAATTTCCAGCCGGTGGGCGTCTCGTAGCAGGCCACGCCCAGCTGCGCGGCAACCCGATCCACTGCCCGACTGGTGGGCATGGAACGGGCCACACCGACAATTCCCTCACGATAACCGGGCACCTGCTGCGCATTGGCCGCCAGTATCGCGAGACTGTCACTGGGTGTGACAAAAAATCTCTGGCCGAGAATCATATTGCGATCGCCGTCCCCGTCGGAAGCCGCGCCCAGATCCGGCGCACCACTGGACTGGTTCATGATTGCCTGCAGCGCTCTGGCGTGCGCCAGATTGGGATCCGGATGCGCCTCGCCAAAATCGGGTTTCGGTTCGGCGTTTAACAGGCACTCCGGTGCGGCGCCCAGCCGGTTGACAAAGATCTCCCGGGCATAGGGCCCGGTGATGGCATGCATGGCATCATAGGCGATGCGCAATTGCCCGTCGGCAAAACGCTGACGAATCAGCTCGAAATCAAACAGCTGTTGCATTAAATCGGCATAATCCTGCACCGAATCGATGACCTCGATACGGCTGTCGTCCACCTGCCAGCTCTGGCACACCTGTAATGGCACAGGCTCCATCTCGGCAATCCGGTATTGCGTCAGGTTCGAGGCCAGCTGATGAATCCGGGCGGTCACTTTCTCCGGCGCGGGGCCGCCACTGTGCGTATTGAACTTGACGCCAAAGTCCCCCTCCGGCCCGCCCGGATTGTGACTGGCTGAAAGAATAATCCCGCCATCGAGCTGGTAGCGACGAATCAGTAACGAGGCGGCCGGGGTCGACAAATAGCCGTGCTGGCCCACCAGTATCCGGCGAAAACCGTTTCCCACCGCCAGGCGCAAAATCGTCTGAATCGCCTCGGCATTGAAATATCGCCCGTCGCCGCCCAGCAACAGCGTGCTGCGCCGCGCCGGTTCCAGGCTGTCAAAAATGGCCTGGACGAAATTCTCCAGGTAATGCGGCTGCTGAAAATGCGCGACCCGCTTGCGCAGACCCGATGTGCCGGGTTTTTGATCCGCATAGGGCTGTGTGCTGATTGTCCTGACTGGCATGTCGCTATTTCCGGGCTATGGGGCTGTTAGGGTGAATTCAGGCTGCATGTATAACATGTTTTGGTGACAGACAGTTTATCCGTTGTCGGGAGTTGTTGGCCAATACCATTGCGGATTCATGCCCGGTATGTGGCCGGCCGGTTCCGGCCCCCGGCCCTTTGGCGGCGCCATATTCCGGTGCAATCCGCCGGCCCCCGCACTGTTTACGAACATTGCCCGGGGCAGTCCCTCCCCCCTGAAATCCGGCTTATCCTGTGCTAAGATCGCACATTATTTACGCAATCGGTCTTCTTTCATTCCCGCGCCGCGGGCCCCTGACGCCTGCCAGTGTTTGAACGACAGCACCTCATCAAGCAATCAACAGAACTCCAAGGAATATCTATGCAAATCTCTGAAAACAAGGTCGTCACCATCGACTACACCCTGAAAGACGACACCGGCAACGTCCTGGACTCTTCCCAGGGTGGCCCCGGACTGGCCTATCTGCACGGCGCCAGCAATATTATCCCCGGCCTGGAAAACGCCCTGGCGGGCAAGGCTCAGGGCGAATCCGTCAACGTCAGCGTGCAGCCGGAAGAAGCCTATGGCCAGCGTGACGACAGCATGATTCAGACCGTCCCCAACGACATGTTCGAGGGCACCGAAGTCCAGGTTGGTGCCCAGTACCAGGCCATGACCCCGGAAGGCCAGCCGCTGACCATCACGGTCATGGACATCAAGGATGACGGCGTCGTCATCGACGGGAATCACCCCCTGGCGGGCCAGACCCTGCATTTCGACGTGACCATCGCCGAAGTGCGTGAAGCCACCCAGGAAGAGCTGGACCACGGCCACGTCCACGGTCCGGAAGGCCACGAGCACGAATAAGTCAGCCGACCGCGACCACGAAAAAAAGCCGGGCACTGCCCGGCTTTTTTTATACTATGTGCTGAGTTCCCAGTCCTGAGCACAAACAAGGGGTAAAACCACTGAACACACCGAAAACATGGAGGTCACCGCAGAATGCAACTGCCCATTTCAGTGTGTTCGGTGCTCGCAGTGTGTTCAGTGGCAGGCTTTAATGTACCGGGAAACGCCGATCAGGCGGTAACCTGTTCACTGGCCTTGAGCTGTCGGGCCTGCTGTTTCATCAGATCGACAATGGCGTAGACACCGACATGGCGATTGGGCGAGAGATGTTCGTCCAGCCGCAGTTTTTCGAAAAATTCGTCAACATCGAGTTCCTGAATCTCGTCCACCGTACGATCCTCGACCAGCTGAATCAACAGCGCCAGTACGCCCTTGATAATACTGGTATCACAGTCACCGTGAAAGCGGACCAGCCGGGGGTCATCGGGGTTGGGGTAGGCGTGCACCCAGACCTGGCTCATACAGCCTTTGACCTTGTTGTCCTCGATGCGGGCTTCTTCCGGCAGGGGGGGCAATTTCTCGCCCAGCTCGGTCAGGTATTGATAGCGTTGATCCCAGTCACCCAGTAATTCAAAGGTATCGACGATATCGTCAAGTGACGTCATGCAAGCTCCTGCCGGTTGGTTCTGTCAGACGCTGAAGGATTCGCCGCAACCACACATATCCTTGATGTTAGGGTTACGAAATTCAAAACCTTCATTGATGGCATTGGTCTTCATGTAGTCGACCTCGGTTCCATCGATGTTGGCCAGGCTTTTCCTGTCTACCACGACTTTCACGCCATGGCTTTCGAAAACCACGTCGTCATCGGTCACTTCATCGGCATAGTCGACCACATAGGCAAAGCCGGTGCAACCGGATTTACGCGTACCCAGACGCAGGCCGATACCGTTGCCGCGTTTGCCCAGCATGGACTCAACGTGTTTGGCGGCGCTTTCGGTTAGTTGGATAGCCATACTCATTCCTCCTGCTTACAACATGCCCAGTGTCAAACGTGCTTCGTCGCTCATGCGATCGATGGTCCACGGCGGATCCCAGACCAGTTCGACTTCGGCATCGCTGACCCCTTCCACACTCTTGACCGTTTGTTCCACCTGGCCCGGCATGGAGCCGGCCACCGGGCAACCCGGCGTGGTCAGGGTCATGGTGACAAAAACCTTGTTGTCCTGATCCAGGTTGACATTATAGATCAGACCAAGCTCGTAGATATTCACCGGAATTTCCGGATCATAGACCGTTTTCAGGGCCTCGATGATGCGTTCTTCCAGCGGTGCGTCACTGTTGATAGCCGGCGCATCGCCGCCACCATTGGAATCAGCCTGGGGCTGGAATACAACATGTCTGGCGCTCATGGTGCCACCTCTTCGGTTTGCAACTGTTCGGTTACGACCTGGTCCAGCGTAAAGTGAAGTCTCTCATGGACGTGCTGGCGCAGCGGCTCGATTTCAATGGTATCGATAATCTCCTCAGCGAACCCGAGACACAGCATCTTCTTCGCCATGGGCGTCTCAATGCCCCGTGAACGCATGTAATACACCTGTTCCGGGTCCAGCTGGCCCACAGTCGTGCCATGGCTGCACTTGACGTCATCGGCGTAGATTTCCAGTTGCGGCTTGGTGTCGACCTCGGCACTGCGGGTCAGCATCAGATTGGCGTTGTGCAGGTGCGCATCGCTTTTCTGTGCGTCTTTGGCCACCAGAATCTTGCCATCGAACACGGCGCGGCCCTTGCCGTACAAAATGCCACGGAAGTTCTCCTCGCTGGCGCAGTGGGGTTTGGCATGATCGATATCCAGATGAAAATCGGTCAGCTGTTTCTCCCCGGCCAGGTAGAGACCATTGAGGGTACAGACCGCCTCTTCATCCTGGAAACGGGCCTTGTAGTCGGTCCGCGACCAGGCCCCACCCAGTGCCAGTGCCGTGCCCCGGTACTCGCTCTGTTTCTGTTGTGAGAGAAACAGGCTGCTCAGATGATAGGCCTGCGGACTTTCCTCCTGAACCCGATGATGCGTCAGGGAGGCGGACTCGTTGAGAATGATCTCGTTAAGCACGTTATTGAAATAGACCGAATCCCCGGTGCTGACGAAACGCTCGACCAGGGTCGCCTGACTGCCGTCCTCCATAACCACCAGGTTACGCGGATGAGCGATAACGGCGTCGTCCAGGGCCAGACTCAGGTAAAGCACCTCGATAGGCTTGTCGACCTTGACGCCGGGTGCCACATGCACGAAGACCCCGTCGTTAATCAACGCGGTATTCAGCGCGGTAAACATATGCTGCTGATGATTGGCCGTCTGCCCGAACCAGGTGGCCAGCAGATCCGGATCGGTCGTCAGCGCCGCACGCAGGCTGCCGATACGCACTCCATCGGGTAGCTCTTCGGTGTTCGACAATTGCGGTACACAGCGACCGTTGGCGAACACCAGCCGATAGGCATCCATCTCCGGCAGTAACCAGTCTTCCAGATCGACGGCGTGCAACGCGGTGAACGGTTCATTGACCGGCTTGAATTCCTGCTTGAGCAGTCCATCGATACTGGTATAGCGCCACTCTTCCTGCTTGCGGTAGGGTACCGGCAGGGTATTGATGGCCTGCTGGGCCTGCTGCCGGGCAGCATCCAGCCAGTTCAACTTGTCAGTCGGCAGTGTCACCTGGCCGGATTTGACCAGGTTTTCAAACCATTGACGGGATTGTTCGTTGGCTGCACTCATGCGGCCGCGCCCTCCTCGAGCCAGCTGTAACCTTTCTCTTCCAGTTCATGTGCCAGTTCCTTGCCGCCGGAACGGACAATCTTGCCGTGTGCCAGCACATGCACGTGATCCGGCTGAATGTAGTCCAGCAGCCGCTGGTAGTGGGTCACCAGTACCACGGAGCGCTCCGGACTGCGCAGCGCATTGACGCCTTCGGCGACGATACGCAGTGCATCGATATCCAGGCCGGAGTCGGTTTCATCCAGCAGCGCCAGCTTCGGCTCCAGCATGGCCATTTGCAGAATCTCGTTACGCTTTTTCTCTCCGCCGGAGAAACCGGTGTTGACGCTGCGCTTGAGCAGTTTTTCATCCAGCTTGACCATTTTGGCTTTTTCCTTGATCAGCTGCATGAACTTGACCGAATCCAGCTCATCTTCGCCGCGTGCACGGCGGATGGCGTTCAGTGACTCTTTGAGAAAAATCATGTTATTCACGCCGGGCAGTTCCACCGGATACTGCATGGCCAGGAACATCCCCTTGTGGGCCCGCTCTTCGGGTTCCAGTTCCAGCAGGTCTTGACCTTCATAAAGTATCTGGCCGTCGGTCACTTCATAACCGTCGCGGCCGGACAGCACATAGGCCAGGGTACTCTTGCCGGAACCGTTCGGTCCCATGATGGCGTGAACTTCGCCGGTGCCGATTTCCAGGTTCAGGCCATTCAAAATGGGCTTGCCATCGACATTCACGTGCAGGTTTTTGATCGACAACATGTCGTTATCCTCCAGAACTTGATTGGGTTAACCGACGGCACCTTCGAGGGTGACGTTGAGGAGTTTTTGCGCTTCGACGGCAAACTCCATGGGCAATTCGTTAAAGACTTCCTTGCAGAAACCGTTGACGATCATCGACACGGCATCTTCCTCGGACAGGCCGCGCTGGCGGCAATAGAACAGCTGGTCCTCGCTGATCTTGGAGGTGGTGGCCTCGTGTTCCATCTTGGCGGTCGGGTTGCGCACCTCGATATACGGATAGGTGTGCGCCCCGCAGGTGTCGCCGATCAGCAGCGAGTCACACTGGGTATGATTACGTGCATTTTCCGCCTTGGGGGTCATGCGCACCAGACCGCGATAGGCATTCTGGCCCTGACCGGCGGAGATCCCCTTGGAGACGATCGTGCTTTTGGTATCGCGCCCCATGTGAATCATCTTGGTGCCGGTATCGGCCTGTTGCCGACCGCGGGCCACGGCCACCGAGTAAAACTCACCGGTGGACTCGTCACCGCGTAAAATACAGCTGGGATATTTCCAGGTAATGGCGGAGCCGGTTTCCACCTGGGTCCAGGAGATGTGCGAGCGTTTACCGCGGCAATCCCCGCGCTTGGTCACAAAGTTGTAGATCCCGCCCTTGCCTTCGGCATTGCCGGGATACCAGTTCTGGACGGTCGAATATTTGATCTTGGCATCGTCCATGGCAACCAATTCGACCACGGCGGCATGCAGCTGGTTCTCGTCGCGCATCGGCGCGGTGCAACCTTCCAGGTAACTGACATAGCTGGCTTCTTCGGCCACGATGAGGGTGCGTTCGAACTGGCCGGTGTTGGCCTCGTTAATCCGGAAATAGGTGGACAGCTCCATCGGGCAACGCACGCCCTTCGGGATATACACAAAGGTGCCGTCGGAGAAGACCGCCGCATTCATGCAGGCGAAGAAATTATCCGTATGCGGCACCACAGTACCCAGGTACTGCTTGATCAGATCCGGATAGTCCTGAACGGCTTCAGACATGGAGCAGAAGATCACGCCGGCTTCGGACAGTTTCTCACGGAAGGTGGTCGCCACCGAGACACTGTCAAATACCGCATCGACCGCTACCCCGGCCAGCGCCATCTGCTCTTCCAGGGGAATGCCGAGCTTGTTGTAGGTTTCGATCAGTTCCGGATCGACCTCGTCCAGGCTCTGCGGGCCCTCGCCGGCTTTTTTCGGCGCGGAATAATAAGAGATAGACTGATAGTCGATCGGCGGATAGTCCAGATGAGCCCAGCTGGGCTGCTCCAGGGTCAGCCAGTGGCGATAGGCCTTGAGGCGCCATTCGAGCATCCACTCGGGCTCATTTTTCTTGGCCGACAATGCACGGATGACGTCTTCGTTGAGACCCGGCGGAAACGTATCCGACTCGATCTCGGTGATAAAGCCGTGTTCGTAGCCACGTTTGATGAGTTCATCCACTGTATCGGGTGTTGCCGTCATCCTGGTTAACCTCCGGACTATTTCCGAGTAATTTACTTGGTTTTATACTGACCTGTTCACGAAATTTCAACGCCTTATCTTGTAAGGTTATTTGTTGAGTATTTTACTAGGTTTTTACCCGGAACGCAGCCTTAAATTAGCGCCAATTTGAAAAACATGTGGGCTTTGCGCGTCAGTTTAAAGGTGAATCCACCCTGTTCAATGAGGCATACGGCTGCGGTGACATACTCGGCCCGATAAGGTTATCGGCCCGCTTGGCCCCGGACTTCAAACCCTGGTCGCGAGGGAAGCAACCATTTTACATGGTTATTGCCCGGGGTGCGAGCTAACAAGCCGAAATCCAGCCACCACCCGTGACCGGCCTTTTATTCGCCAAGCAGGGCTTCGACCTGCTCGATCAGCGCCGGGGCATCGGGGCGCACCTGAGCAGGGTAACTGCCCACCAGCCGTCCCTGGCGATCCAGCAGATATTTATGAAAATTCCATTGCGGGAACTCTCCCGCGGCCCGACCCAGATAGGCATAAAGGGGATCGGCATTGGCCTCACGCACCCGGGTCTTGGCAAACATCGGAAACTGCACCCCGTAAGTCAGCCGACAGAAGCTGCGGATCTCGGCCTCACTGCCCGGCTCCTGATGGGCAAAATCGTTGGAAGGAAAACCCAGTACCACCAGCCCCTGCGAACGGTAACGTGCATAGAGCGCTTCCAGCCCTTCATACTGGGGTGTAAAGGCACATTTGCTGGCAGTGTTGACAATCAGCACCACCCTGTGGCGATAGCGCTCGCAGAGGTTGATGGTTTGTTGTTCGTTCAATGTGCGCGCGCTGAAATCCAGCGCGGCGGGACACTCGCCGCCCATCACCGGCAAGGGGATGAGCAACCCCACCCACCCCAATAATCGCAGACAGGATTTCATTGCCAGCGCGCCCCGCTTTGCTGACGCTCGGCTTCGGCAATCTGGGCCGGGCTCATCTGCTGCAACACGATGTGGCGTAAATCCCCGGCATCCCGGTCGCCTCGCGCCAGAGCCCGGGACAGCCAGAGATAGGCCGCCACCAGATCAGGCTCAATGCCCCGCCCTTCGGCATAAATCAGGCCCAGGGCGTACTGGGCATCGATATCGCCGCTTTCGGCCGCCTCGCGGATCGTCTTCACCAGTGCCGGATCGTTGCCGTACAGGACCAGCCGGGAAAGCAAATCAGAATTCATCTGTATACCTCTTGTACAAGTTTTTGTATAATCTCAGTACAGGCTAAATCTGCTATAACTACCTGTTTTTTTAAATATTAGCATAATTTACTGCAATATTGTTGACAAGATAGAAAAGTTTTGTATATATTTTGTATAACTTTTGTCGAGGTCAAGATGAGTCAACTCTCCAGCAATCCCCATGACGCCGCGCCGGCCCTGTATGCCATCAGCACCGTTTCGGCGCTGACCGGCGTCAACAGTGTGACCCTGCGCGCCTGGGAACGACGTTACGGCCTGCTCAATCCCCGGCGCACGCCCAGCGGACACCGTCTCTACTCGGACGAGGATGTCAACCAGATCCGAAGCATCTGTCAGATGCTGGATGAAGGCATTGCCATCAGCCAGGTTGCCCGGGCATTGCAGAGTCCGGAGCACACCCCCACTCAGGCCAGCCGTGAACCCTGGCAGCGCTACATCTCGCAAATGTTACTGGCCACCAGTCAGTTCGACGAGGCCGTCCTGGAAGACATCTATAACGAGGCCATGAGCCTCTATCCGGTCGAGGTGGTCACCCGCCAGTTGCTGTTGCCGCTGTTACGGGAATTCGGCCAGCGCTGGGAGACGAGCGAGTGCGGGATTGCCGAAGAGCATTTTTTCAGTGTCTTCATGCGCAACAAACTGGGCGCCCGCTTCCATCATCGCAATCGCCAGAACAAGGGCCCCCGGCTGGTGATTGCCTGTCTGCCTTCGGAACAGCACGAGTTTGGTCTGTTGCTGCTGGCCCTGTCGCTGCATGCGCGCGGTTATCAGCTGATTATGCTTGGCGCCAACATGCCGCTTTCGGAACTGCCCCAGGTTGCCGGGCGCACGCAGAGCGAGGGCATTATCCTGTCCGGATCAGTCGACATCGGCAGCAATCAACTCCAGCAAGAGCTGAGCGATCTCTCCCGCCAGTGCGACGATATTCCCGTGTTCATCGGCGGTCCGATCGCGACCCGGCACAGCGCCGCCATCGAGCGGAGCCAGGTGATTTCACTCGGCGAGGATCTGGGTGCCGGCATGCACAAACTGTCCCGACATTTTCCCAACGCCTGACCCCCCTAACTGAGGAGTATATTCCCATGTCCCAGGCCGAAAACCTTGCCCTCGAACTGACCGAGCAGGGCTATATCCCGGATCGCCTGATTCGCCACGGCATCCGGCGCCTGTTACGTGAACGTCTGCAGGAGATAGAGGTCGGCGATTGTGAGCGTAATACGCACGCGCTGATGACTTTTATCGAACAAATGCAGCACGCTGAAGTCGCCCCGCTCGCGCATAAAGCCAATGAGCAGCACTATGAAGTACCGGCCAGCTTCTATACCCGCACCCTGGGCAAACACCTCAAGTACAGTAGCTGTTACTGGCCCGAGGGGACAGAGACCCTGGATGAGGCCGAAGCCGCTGCCCTGGAACAAACCTGTGATCACGCGCGCCTGGACAATCACCAGCAAATACTCGAACTGGGTTGCGGCTGGGGTTCGCTGACACTGTGGATGGCCGGCCATTATCCGCAAAGCCGGATCACAGCTGTCTCGAATTCCAGCTCACAACGGGATTTTATTCTGCAGCGCGCTGCCGAACGCGGCCTGGATAATATTGACGTTATCACCGCGGACATGAACGAATTCGAGATCGATCAACAATTCGATCGCATTGTTTCCGTCGAGATGTTCGAACACATGCGCAATTATCCCCTGTTGTTTGAACGTATCAGTCGCTGGCTGAAACCCGACGGACTGTTTTTCATGCACATTTTTGTCCATCGCAGTGTGCCCTATGCGTTTGAAGATAAATCGGATAATGACTGGATGAGCCGGCACTTTTTCAGCGGCGGCATCATGCCCAGCGATGATCTGCCCCTGTATTTTCAACAACACCTGACTCTGCAGGATCGCTGGCGCTGGGACGGACGCCATTATGAAAAAACCGCCAATGCCTGGCTTGAGCGCATGGACAGCAATAAAACTGCGATGAAGAACATATTCGCCGACATCTACGGCGAGCAGGATATCCAGCAATGGTGGATGCGCTGGCGCATGTTCTTCATGGCCTGTGCCGAGCTGTTCGGCTATGACGATGGCCAGCAATGGTGGGTCAGCCATTACCTGTTCAAGAAGCGTTAAGACCATGCCCTACGCCCTGATCAATTTTTTATTGTTTCAAGTTGGCTGGTTCTCCGGCGTACTGGGAGCGGCCTGGAACCTGGCACTGTATGGCAGCCTGACCATGTTGATGATTCTCATCAGTCATCTGTTTGTCAGCCGCAATCCCGCCAGCGAGATTCTGCTGGTCCTGTTCGCCATAGTGCTCGGTACCCTCTGGGATAGCTGGCTGCTGATGCAGGGCTGGCTGAGTTTCAACAACGGTATGTGGCATGCCTATCTTGCACCACACTGGATCATTCTGTTGTGGGCCCTGTTTGCCACGACGATGAACCATTCATTGGGCTGGTTGAAACACCGCTATCTGCTGGCCGGCATGCTTGGCGCCATTGCCGGACCGGCGGCCTATTATGCCGGCGCCCGATTGGGGGCGGTTGAACTGCTGCATCCCGAAGCCGCCCTGCTGGCACTGTCTGTTGGCTGGGCCGCCTGGACACCCCTGCTGGTGTATGTTGCTACTGTTCTCGACAGAAGCATCAGCAAACGTACTCAAAAGGAATTCATCTGATGCTGTCGCTTTATCTCTACGGTCTGGCGGGCATGCTGACGCTGGGTGTCCTCACCTGGCTGTTAAGTCTGTGCCTGCGTGATGTCAGTATTGTCGACAGCATCTGGTCGTTGATGCTTCTGGCGGCCGCAGTGGTGTATGCCTTTGCTGTTCCGCTGGAAACCCGTGGCTGGCTGGTACTGATCCTCGTCAGCCTCTGGGCATTGCGATTGTCCCTGTACCTGACCTGGCGTAACTGGGGAGAACCCGAGGATCGCCGTTACCAGAGCATCAGGGCAAAGTATTCACCCCACTTCGGTCTAAAGAGCCTGTTCATTATTTTCATCTTTCAGATGTTACTGGCCAGTATCGCCGCCCTGCCCCTGCTGCCGGCCATGGTTCAACCGTCGCCCCTGAGCCTGTTCGATGCATTGGGTGTCCTGCTGTGGCTGATCGGGATGAGTTTCGAAACCCTGGGTGACTGGCAACTGGCCCGCTTCAAGGCCGATCCGGCTAACCAGGGCAAGGTGATGCAATCCGGCTTGTGGCGCTATACCCGTCATCCCAATTATTTCGGCGAATGGTGTATCTGGTGGGGTTTCTTTCTGCTCGCCGTCTCCAGCGGTGGCTGGTGGACCATCGTCTCCCCACTGTTGATGACCTTCCTGTTGTTACGCTTCTCCGGAGTCACACTGCTGGAGCAGGACATCGGCGAACGTCGCCCGGCCTACCGCGAGTACATCCGGCAGACCAATGCATTTTTTCCGGGGCCGAGAAAAACCGGGGCGGCATCGTCATGAAAAACCTCGTTTTGACTGTCGCCCTGACGCTGACACTATTTCCCGCTGTTACGCTCGCCAGCACCGGCATGAACAGTGCGGATCGCCACTGGCATTTCACGGTTTACCTGGATGACAGGGAAATCGGCTATCACCGCTTCAGTGTTGCCTATGCGGCGGAACAACAGCGGGTGGTTTCCGAGGCCCGCTTCGATGTCAAATTCTGGTTTATCAATGCCTATGAATACCGGCATTACAACCGGGAGATCTGGCGGGATGGCTGCCTGATCGAGGTGGATGCGGCCACCGATGACAATGGTGAACTGAGCCAGGTCAACGCCCGGCGTGATAATGGCCAGCTGACGTTTTCCCGTCCCGAGAACAAATCCCTTGAGGGCTGCATTCGCAGTTTTGCCTACTGGTCACCCCGATTGCTGGAGGCGCCCCGTCTGCTGAACACCCAGACGGGCGAGTATCAGGACGTGGCGCTCACACGTCTGGGCAAAGACAAGCTGACCGTGGGGGATCAGATCCAGGAAGCCAATCGTTATCGGCTACGCCACGCGGAGTTTGTGATCGACCTGTGGTATTCCGATCAGGATGAGTGGCTGGCACTGGAATCCAGCACCGAAACCGGTGCAACCCTGCGCTATCGCATCCAGTAATCCCGGAGAACCTGATGAAACCCGTCCTGATGATTTCGACTGCGTTACTGACCCTGGCTGTTACGGGCTGCGGCAATTATCCGCCGATCCGTACCGCGGAACAGGTGGATCTCCCGCGTTTTATGGGTGACTGGTATGTAATTGCCAATATCCCCACCTTCATCGAGACCGGCGCCCACAATGCTGTCGAGTCCTATTCATTGAACGAGGATGGCACGATTGCCACCACCTTCAGCTTTCGTAAAGACAGCTTCGAAGGTGAAAAAAAGGTTTATCACCCGACGGGCTATATTTTCGACCGTGACGCCAATGCAGTGTGGGGAATGCAATTTATCTGGCCCATCAAGGCGGATTACCGGATCGTCTACGTCGATGAAGACTACACCCACACCATCATCGGCCGCCTGAAACGGGATTACGTCTGGATCATGGCGCGCACGCCACAGATCGGCGATGCCACCTATAAAAAGCTGATCACGATCTTGCACCAGGAAGGGTACGACACCGGCGAGATACAGCGTGTCCCGCAATCCTGGCCCGAGCCGTCATCGCCCGACTCCGGGAGTTTCCAGTCTGATGAATAATTCCCGTCAACTGAATAGCGTATCCGCTTCCCGCTGGCTGGCCGTGTTGCGCTGGTTTGACAGCAGCCTGGCACAACCGGTCACGCCGCACGGTGAACGCCGGATAGACTGGCTGAGGGCCGTCCCCTTCATCGTCCTGCACGTCGCGGTGCTTGGCGTGTTCTGGACCGGGGCCAGTGCGATCGCGGTGAGTGTTGCGATCGCCCTGTACGCCCTGCGCATGTTTGCGATTACCGGTTTTTATCACCGTTATTTCTCGCATCGCGCCTTCAAGACCTCTCGTGCAACCCAGTTCGTGTTCGCGGTACTGGGCGCCAGTGCCGTTCAGCGCGGCCCGTTATGGTGGGCCGGACATCATCGCCAACACCATGCCCGATCCGATCAACCCCGCGATGTGCATTCACCCCGACAGCAGGGTTTCTGGTGGAGTCATCATGGCTGGTTTCTTTCGCAGGCCAATTTTGCCATCCCCGACGAACGCATACGGGACTTTGCCCGCTATCCCGAGCTGCGCTTTCTGGATCGGTTCGATGCGCTGGTCCCCCTGTTATTGATGGCCGCGCTTTACCTGCTGGGCGAGGTACTGGCTTTTGGCGCCCCGGAATGGGGAACCAATGGTCCGCAGATGGTGATGTGGGGGTTTGTGATTTCCACCGTGGTGCTCTACCACATCACTTTCACCATTAACTCGCTGGCTCATCGGGTCGGCCGGCGTACTTATTCGACCCGGGATGACAGCCGCAACAACTGGTGGCTCGCCCTGCTGACGTTCGGCGAGGGCTGGCATAACAACCACCACTACTATCCCGGCTCCGCCCGACAGGGATTCCGCTGGTGGCAAATCGATCTCACCTATTACCTGCTCCGGCTGCTGGCCGCAACGGGTCTGATCTGGGACCTGCGCCCGGTTCCGCAACGTATCCTCCGTGAAGCAGGCACAACGCCAGCCGGCAAACAACCGACCCGGGAGTCAACAGCATGAAGATCGCCATCATCGGTACCGGGATTGCCGGCAATGTCGCCGCCTATCATCTGTCGAAGGAACATGACATCACGGTGTACGAGGCGAATGATTATATCGGTGGGCATACCCATACCCATGAAATTCAATGGCAAGATCGCCGACTGGCGATCGATACCGGCTTCATCGTGTTCAACTACCGGACCTATCCCGAATTCACCCGTCTGTTAGACGAATTGAATGTTCCCGTGCAGGCCTCGAACATGAGCTTCAGTGTCAAATGCGACAAGACGGGACTGGAATACAACGGCACGACCTTGAACAGCCTGTTTGCCCAACGGCGTAACCTGCTGCGCCCGGGCTTCTACCGGATGATTAATGATATTCTGCGCTTCAACACAGAAGCGCCGCAGTTGCTGGAACAACAGGATGAATCTCTGAGCCTGGGAGACTATCTGTCGCGCGGCGGATACCGGCGAGAGTTTATCGAGCACTATATCCTGCCGATGGGCGCGGCGATCTGGTCCTCCACCAGCGAGATGATGCCGCAGTTCCCGGCGTATTACTTTATCCGCTTTTTCCACAACCACGGCATGCTGAGTGTCAACGACCGGCCGACCTGGTATGTCATACGCGGCGGTTCCAAAGAATATGTCAACCGGCTGATCCGGCCGTATCGCGATCGCATTCGCCTCAACAGCCCGGTCACATCGATCCGACGCTTTGCCAACCACGTGGAAGTGACCAGCGCGGGGCAACCGCCCGAGAACTATGACTCTGTGTTCATCGCTTCGCACAGCGATCAGGCCCTGGCGATGCTCAGGGACCCCTCCTCGCTGGAACGAAGCGTGCTGGGTGCGATTGCCTATCAGGACAACGAGGCGGTGCTGCACACCGATCGCAGCCTGTTACCCCGGCGCAAACTGGCCTGGGCGGCCTGGAATTATCATCTGCTGCGACAACAGCAGGATCGGGTGGCCATCACCTACAACATGAACATCCTGCAGGGCATCCGGCACAGGACCCCGTTTTGCGTGACGTTGAATCACACTGCCGCCATCGACGAGCGCAAGATCCTCAAACGCCTGCAATACCACCATCCGGTATTTACACCGCAGGCGATCGCCGCCCAGCAGCGCCAGGGCGAGATCAACGGGCCGTTACGCACCTTCTATTGCGGTGCCTACTGGCGCTACGGATTTCATGAAGACGGCGTCGTCAGTGCCCTGAACGCCCTGAAACATTTCGAGGAGCGACAGCATGCACAGCTGTATCTATCAAGGGCGAGTTAGACACCGCCGCTTTGTACCGCAGGAACACGCGTTTGATTACCGCCTGTTCATGCTCTACCTGGATCTGGACGAATTACCGGGCTTGTTTGACCGCTTCGGGTTATGGTCGGCCCGGCGCTTCAACCTGGCCTGGTTCCGGCGTGCGGACCATCATGGCGATCCGGCGGTGCCGCTGGCCGACGCCATTCGCCAGCTTGTAGAACAGCAGACCGGCCATCGACCCAACGGGCCGATACGCCTGCTGACCCATCTGCGTTATTTTGGTTACGGCTTTAACCCGGTCAGCTTCTATTACTGTTTCGATCCGGACGATCAGCATCTCGAATACCTGGTCGCCGAGGTCAACAACACCCCCTGGGGCGAACAGCACTGCTATGTGCTTTCAGAACAGGGCAACCGGGGCCGGCAGCAATACAAGCGCTACCGGTTCGGCAAGGAGTTTCACGTTTCCCCCTTTATGCCCATGGAACTGGAGTACGACTGGCGCTTCTCGACCCCGGGCGAACAGCTTGCCGTGCACATGATCAACCGGCAGCAGGAGAGCAAGTTGTTCGATGCCACCCTGCGTCTGGACAAACGTCCCATCAATCATCGCCATCTGGCGCGAGTGCTGGTGAGCTATCCGTTGATGACCGGCAAGGTCATCAGTGCGATCTACTGGCAGGCTCTCAAGTTGTGGCTCAAACGTACCCCCTTTTATCCCCATCCCGACAACAAGGAGGCGCCGCCCTCGGCGAAACCACGATGAAAGCTTCGATTATTCCCCTGAATGTGGCTTCTGCCCGGCCACGCCGAAGCCGCTGGCTGGATCGTCTGGCCCGGCGCGGTGTCATGGCGCGCCTGACGCAATTGCAGGACGGCAGCCTGACCCTGTACGAAGGTGACCGGCAATACCATTTTGGTGACCCACAGGCCACACTGAAGGTATCCGTCAACGTGAAGCATCCGGAGTTCTACAGCGACCTGGCCTTCGGCGGCAGCATCGGGGCCGGCGAGGCCTACATGCGCGGCAGCTGGCAGTGCAGTGACCTGACTCGACTGGTGCGCCTGCTGCTGCGCAACCGTACGGTGCTGGACGGCATGGATGACAGCCTGTCGCGATTGCGCGCACCCCTGTACAGGGCATTCCACTGGCTGAACCGTAATACCCGTCAGGGCAGCCGGCAAAACATCCAGGCCCACTACGATCTGGGTAACGACTTCTTCCGGCTGTTTCTGGATGAGAGCATGATGTACTCCTGCGCCATCTACGATCATGACGACACCAGCCTAGCCCAGGCCTCCCATGCCAAGCTGGAACGGATCTGCCAGAAACTGCAGTTGCGTCCGGACGATCACGTGCTGGAGATCGGCACCGGCTGGGGCGGTTTCGCCATCCACGCGGCCCGCCATTACGGCTGCCGGGTCACCACCACCACCCTCTCGCGGGAACAATACGAGTATGCCAGAGCCCGCATCGAGAAACTGGGTCTGGAAAATCGTATCGAACTGTTATTGCAGGACTACCGGGATCTGCAAGGTCAGTACGACAAGCTGGTCTCGATCGAGATGATCGAGGCGATCGGCCATCAGTACCAGGACACCTATTTCGCCAAATGCAGCGAGCGGCTCAAGCCCGACGGCATCATGTTGCTGCAGGCGATCACCCTCGCCGATCAACGCTATCAGGCCGCCTTACGCTCGGTCGACTTTATCCAGCGCTACATCTTTCCCGGCAGCTTCATCCCGGCGATATCAAGCATGGCCAGCAGTATCGCCCGCAGCAGCGATATGAAGATCACTCACCTGGAGGACATCGGCCCGCATTACGCGCGCACCCTGGCCGACTGGCGCACGCGTTTCTTTGACAACCTGGAACAGGTCAAACAACTCGGTTACCCGGAGAGCTTCATTCGCATGTGGGAGTTCTATCTATGTTATTGCGAAGGCGGCTTCGAAGAGCGGGCCATCGGCGACGTACAGATGCTGTTGAGCAAACCGGACAACCGGCGCCCACCCGTGCTCGGTCAGTTGCAGGAGAATTCACCGTCATGACCCATGATAGACCGATTATGTTCTATGACGGCGGTTGCCCGCTGTGTCGGCGCGAGGTCGCGCACTACCGTCGTCTGGATCGTCAGGCCCGCATCCAGTGGACCGATATCAACCAGCATCCCGAACAACTGAGCCGTCATGGCATCACCCCGCAGGCGGCCATGACCTATCTGCATGTGCGCGGTTCCGGGGGACAGATTTACCAGGGTGCCGAGGCGTTCCTGACGCTGTGGCAGGAACTGCCGTATTACCGCCATCTGGGCCGGTTTGTGACACTGCTGCGCCTGCAGCGTCCGCTGGATTGGGGCTATCGCCGTTTCGCCCGCTGGCGCCTGCAGCGTCGCTGCACCGACGGGGTCTGCACCACGGACAATAAAAAAGGCCGGTAAAAATACCGGCCTTTTTCTTGAGTTGGTAGTCGGGAGAGGATTTGAACCGCTGACCTTCGGCCCATTAGAGAACCAGCGAGACCGACGAGCGCTTAGCGCGTCGGGCTCATGACCCGAAGGCATAAAAAAAGGCCGGAAAACCGGCCTTTTCGTTGTT